>NZ_CP025116.1:2937500-3184776 GCF_002831625.1 Nonlabens sp. MB-3u-79
TTAATTGATGATTCGTTATCGGCATCCGTTTGTTGCGGTAATCCTGCAGAGCCTAAGTATTCCTTTGGGCCTAATGGTGATGAGCCGTTAGTCAATGGGCAGTGGAAGAGCGCCTTTATTCCTTTATCTCACTTTTCTAATTTCAATGGCGGTTGGGATGGAACCGATCTAAAACAAACTAAATTCACTGGTAATGGAACGGTTTATTTTGACAATATCTACTTCAGCACTTTCAATACTCTAAGCCTTGCGCAATTAGCTCCAAACAGCTTTAAAGCATATCCTAATCCTACTAGCGATTCTTGGGAATTAAATGGAGGAGACACACTTATTACTAAGGTAGAAATTTATGATGTTCTAGGTAAACAAATGCAGACTATAGATGCTCACTCTTCTACGGTTACGATTACTAGTGCTGGTTTAAAAGCTGGAGTTTACTTTGCAAAAGTTTCTACAAAACAAGGAAGCAGTACCTTGCGATTAGTAAAGAAATAAAGCTGCCCTAAAAAGCAAATTACTAAGCGCTTTATCAAGGCCCTCAATAACAGATACCACTCCGTTATTGAGGGCTTTTTTAATTAAAACAAAGCTGCTCTTATTTGAAGGATTTAGTCGTCGATAAAATCTTTGTATTCTCTGAAGAATGATTCTAGGCGATCCATATAGGTATAAAAAAACTCGTAAACTTCAGGCCAGTCGGTTTGCTTCTGTATTTTGACGCCTTCGTACATCACAAATACTCTCGAAATGGTCTTACCAGATTCCAATATATAATTCTCTTCAAAAATAAGTTCCTCACTCACCTCTTCCTTCATTATATTTTTAAGGCTTATTAGTTTTTCATAATAATAAGCTCTAAAAATAGTGTCATCATGAGTGATATCTATAGACACCAATGCCCGCCTATCTTCAAATGAAAATTTAAGGTTAATATCCTTCAGTTTTGTATCGTACAACAACCATTTGCGATCATATCGCTTTCCAAACATGGTCCAGAACTGTTGTCTTACATTTTTTGCTTCTTCTTTAGAGTACATGGGCCAAAAGTAAGAGGAAATTGCACCTAAAAATTAAAAACTCCGCAGAAAATACTACAGAGTTTTTATAATTCAAATCAAATACCACCAACTAAGCAAGGCTTTTTTTTATTCTTTAATGCCTTAATCTTTTGTAACTCTATTCTTTACATATTTCTCCAACCACATATCTTGTTCCCATAAGACGTGTAGAATAGATTCTTTTGCACGATAACCGTGACTTTCCTTAGGTAACATTACCAGTCTTGCCGTTGCTCCTAATCCTTTTAAGGCATTGAAATAACGCTCGCTTTGTAATGGATAAGTTCCTGAATTATTATCTGCTTGACCGTGTATAAGAAGTAAAGGTTCATCTACCTTTTCTGCATTCATGAATGGAGACATGCTGTTATAAACCTCTGGAGCATCCCAATAACTGCGTTCTTCACTTTGAAAACCAAATGGTGTTAAGGTTCTATTGTAAGCGCCTGATCTCGCAATACCGGCTGCAAAAAGGTCTGAATGTGCCAGTAAATTTGCAGTCATAAAAGCGCCATAGCTATGACCTCCTACTGCTACTCTATTTCTATCTATATATCCTAATTCATCCACAGCGTCAATCGCTGCTTTTCCGTTTGCTACCAGCTGTTTTATAAAAGTATCGTTAGGCTGTTCATCTCCTTCTCCAACAATAGGAAATGCGGCATCATCTAAGACTACATAACCTTTCATCACCCAGTACACAAAACTTCCATAACTAGGATAAATAAACTCATTAGGGTTTTGGGTGTTTTGTGCAGCACTGGCTTTGTCCTTAAATTCTCGAGGATAAGCCCAAAGAAGCATAGGTAACTTTTCCTTTTTACTTTTATCGTAATTAGGAGGTAAATACATAGTAGCGCTCAACTCCAAACCATCATCTCTTTTGTAGGTAATCAATTCTTTATGAACATTTTGCAACCCCTCAAATGGGTTTTCAAAAAACGTTATTTGTTTTAAATCATTTTTGCGATCTATATCCCTGATGTAATAATTAGGATAAGTAGTAGGCGATTCTATACGAACTAAAATCTCTCCTTTATCCATGTCTATAGCCTCCATCAAGTTCTCCTTTTTATCTGTATAAGAAGATTCATAAAGCCTTTTTGTTTTCTTTGACTTCAAATCCATTTGATCTATAAATGGAAACTGTCCCCTATCAGAATATCCCTGCCCAATAAGAAAGGCTTTATTCCCGTGTAACTTTAAAACATTTTGATCCCATTTATTTTTTGTGGTTACAAAGTTGCCCGGGTCAGAATACACATCTTGATAGTTGCGATCACTTATAATCACTGGCTGTTCATTAGCGTCACTCGGGTCAAAAACATAGGTGCGCTGGTTACGGGTGTTCCACCAGTAATCATAAGCTATGGCTGTATCTTCATCCCCATAAGTCACACCGCCAAAACGGTCTATAGTCTTCAACAACTCTGTAGCAGTTCCTTTTTTAAACGGTGCTTCCCAAGAATAGAGTGCATCGCGATAAGCTACTTCATTTGCAGGATCTCCACCATCTAGTGCCATAACATAGTGCAAGCTATGTGGTCGGTCAGATCGCCAGGAAAGCTCACGTATTCCCTCACGCTCCGACATAAATCCTTTAGGCATCTCTTCTATAAGTGGAACGTCATTAACTTGTGCTACTAGCTTTGCACTGCTGTCATATACATCGATCTGTTTTGGGAACCTGCCATAAGTTACAATATAAGAAAACGGCTTTTTAAGCTGAGTCACTAATACATGAGAACCATCTGGGGAAAAAGAAACTCCACTGTACATCGCACTAGGTAAAAAGGCACTCATAGAACCATCTAGTTGCACTTGCACCAACTTACTTAAGGCCAACTGTTCAAAATTATGCTCGTCAGAGGGGTTTTTAAGAAGGTCTTGATAGGTTCTATTCTGAGCTTTTGAACCATCGCTAGTGGAAATAGTGGGTCCAGAAGGTATTTCTATACTGGTATCTATCAATGCCTTCTTATTATCAGCTAGCATTTTTACCAACAATGATTTTCCATCCTTAAACCAACGTATTGGGTTTCCCATATTGGCATTTACGGTAGCGCTAGTTAGTTTTGTTGCACTAGCTTTTTCAATATCGAGAATCCATACTTCCGTACCACTTTTGGCCGTATGGGTCATGGCCATCATGGACTGGTCAGGAGACCAGTTGACATTAGATAGTTTCGGTTGATCTGGCAAACCAGTGACAAAGGTTAGATCCTCACTGCCTACTTTTTGAACGGCAACTTTATCATAAAAGGTCACACGACTACCTATCTGAGTAGCTGGATTGATGCGCAGGCCTCCCAGTCTCATTTCTTTTTCTGAAAGCTGTTCGATAGACTTATAGGTATCTCTGTAGAGCAATACCATATTTTGAGCACCGTCATCTATAAGTGTTGCTGGTGGTCTATCATAATCCACCAATGCCATTATTTCTTCAGACGGCTGCTGGTAGTTTAATTTTTCCTGAGATGTCGCTTTAGTGAAAATGAAAACGGCGCATATAAAAAAGTAGAAGTAGGTTTTTTTCATGATAGTAAGCTTTTGATTATAAATATAAGGATTACAATTTAATGAATTTTCACCATAGAACACAGGCTCCTAAAAATTGGAGCATTCTGAAGTGCCTCCTTAAAAATATAATTGAGTAATCCTTATTCATTATTTTAGATTCCCACTACCTTTGTATTATGTTTAAAAATGATACTATTGTTGCATTAGCAACTCCTGCTGGCTCTGGCGCTATAGCCGTGATTAGAATCTCTGGTTCCAATGCGCATCGTATTGCAGGAGCTATTTTTGTTCCCGCTTTCGCGAAAGCGGAATCAAAATCATTACAGGAAACCTATAATAAATTAGGAGCAAATACGGTCACTCTCGGACACATCTACAATGGCGACCGAGTAATAGATCAAGTATTATTGACCAAATTTGTCTCGCCAAAATCATACACTGGCGAGCATGTGGTAGAAATATCCTGTCACGGTTCCATATATATACAACAAGAAGTCATTGCGATTTGCTTAAAGAATGGCGCACGCATGGCACAAGCTGGAGAGTTTACATTACAGGCCTTTTTAAACGCAAAAATGGACCTTTCACAAGCAGAAGCCGTAGCCGATTTAATCGCTAGTGAAAGCGAGACAGCACACCAGATTGCCCTACAGCAAATGCGAGGTGGTTTTTCTGGTGAGTTGAAAGACTTGAGAACACAATTACTCAATTTTGCTAGCTTGATAGAGTTAGAGCTGGACTTTAGTGAGGAAGACGTAGCTTTTGCCAACCGTGATGAACTCAGAACCTTATTGAATAACAGTCAGCAAACCTTGAGAAAACTCATCGACTCCTTTGCTTTAGGAAATGTATTAAAAACAGGTATTCCAGTCGCTATAGTCGGCGAGCCTAACGTAGGAAAATCAACTTTATTGAATGCATTACTCAATGAAGAAAAAGCTATTGTAAGCGAGATTGCGGGAACCACACGTGATTCTATTGAAGATGAAATCAATATAGAAGGAGTGCGCTTTAGACTTATTGATACGGCAGGATTGCGAGAAACTACAGATACTATAGAAGGTATGGGCATACAGCGTTCTTATGCAAAGGCTGAACAGTCCAGACTGATTTTATACCTACTAGACGCTACCCAACTCAATACCCCTCCTAGCATTATTCATTGCTTGATGCGCATACAAATCATGCGCGAGAAATTCCCTG
Source organism: Nonlabens sp. MB-3u-79 (assembly GCF_002831625.1). Classification (NCBI taxonomy): domain Bacteria; kingdom Pseudomonadati; phylum Bacteroidota; class Flavobacteriia; order Flavobacteriales; family Flavobacteriaceae; genus Nonlabens; species Nonlabens sp. MB-3u-79. The sequence goes on from NZ_CP025116.1 coordinate 2,942,282, forward strand.
ATAAACCTCTGGTAGTTGTTTTAAACAAGATCGATCAGATATCTGGACTCGAACATGCTGAAATTACCAAACAAATTCAAAAGAAATCACCAGATACCATTCTGATTTCGCTCAGTGCCAAATCGCACGCTGGTGTAGAAGAATTAAAAACGGCTCTGGTACAAAGTTTTAATAGCGGCGCCCTTTCTCAAGATGATTCTATAGTGAGTAATGCCAGACATTACGATGCATTACAAATGGCCTATAGCTCTTTGCTAGAAGTACAAACAGGAATAGAAAATGATATCTCAAGTGAGTTTCTAGCCATAGACATACGCGCTACGGCAGAGTCTTTAGGTATTATTACGGGTGAAATCACAAATGATGAACTGTTGGGTAATATTTTTAGTCAGTTTTGTATAGGAAAGTAACTACTACAAAGTAAAAAAGTAAAGAACCTCAACAAACTACTACAAACACTATTATTACAATCATTTAAGACATAACAAAGATAACCTTTACTTTGTGTTATTGTCATTCTATTATGTTTCTATTTGTACCTTTGCTGTACCTCACTATGATTATTGAGTTTACTTGTACCTCTAATCATATTGTTTGGCACACTTTGGCACACATAGACACACACAGGCACGCTGTGTCACATAATAATGATTAATGAGTAGTAATATAGAAGTTCAACGTATTTGCATACACTGTAACGATGAGTTCACAGCAAAAACAACTGTTACTAAGTACTGCTCTTTAAAGTGTAGTCAAAAAGCTTATAAGGTCAGAAAGCGTTTAGAGAAAATTAAAGGCTCAAACCAATTAACAGCAAGTAAGAAGCTACAACCTTTTGAAGAACTTAAACAAAAAGAGTTCCTTAATATAAATGAAGTAGGATTGTTGTTAGGAATTAGTAGAAGAACCGTTTACAGGATGTTTGATACTGAGCAGATCACTAAATACAAAATAGGTTCACGATCATTTATCAAAAGAACTGAGATAGATGGAATATTTACAAAACCTCAGCAGAATAAAAAGCTAGCAGCGGTAACTGAATATGATGTTTCCGAATGTTATACCATTAATGAAGTAGTAAATAAGTTTAGTATTTCAAACGGTGCGCTATACAATATCTTAAAGAGAAATGCGGTACCCAAAAAGCAAATAGGAAAGTACGTTTACGTACCTAAAGCGTTGATAAACAATATACTTAACTAAATAGTGATAAGTGAGTAAGAAAAATTAAAAAACAGAATGCTATGGCTATAAAAGTACATTTAAGAACTAAGGAAATAAGCAAAGGACGTTTAAGCCTTTACCTAGATTTTTATCCAGCAATAGAGAATCCGAAAACAGGAAAACTCACACGCAGGGAGTTTTTAAATATGTACTTGTATAATGATAAAGCTGAGGTAAAGAAACAGATAAAAGAAAAAAAAGCAAATGGCAAAAGCATTGATAAAGTTGAGATGCTTTATAAGGAATTAGCACCATTGAATCCAGCTCAAAAGGAACACAATAAAGAAACTCAAAGCATAGCGGAAAGCATCCAGCAGAAACGTCAAAACTTTTTAGATAAGCCTGAAATTTACAGCGAATACGAAAAACAACAGCTTGAAATTAAAAAGAAAGGCGCACTTTGTTTTGTGAAATATTTTAAAACGCTAGCAAATAAGAGAGAAAAAAGTAATCATGGCAATTGGGTTTCCGCTCTTAAATATTTAGAAGACTATACAGGCGGTACATTAAAGTTTGAACACTTAACAGAAAAGAAGCTAAACGATTTTAAAGATTATTTACTGACAACTAAAAGTAATAAAAGCGATAAGGTTCTACTCGCAAATAATTCAGCAGTATCATACTTCAATAAATTAAAAGCAGCAGTTAAACAGTCTTTTCAAGATGGCATAATTTCTTATGACCTCAACGCTAGAATAAAACCAATTAAAGCATTAGAAACAAGACGGCAAGTCCTTACTATACAAGAACTTAATAAGCTTGTAAATACTAACTGCAACAATCCATTATTAAAACGTGCAGCTATTTTTTCAGCACTTACTGGATTGAGGTTCGTTGACATAAGCAAAATGAAATGGAGTGAACTTGAATACATTAGTGATAAGGGTTATGTACTAAACTTCGATCAGCAAAAGACAAAAGGCGTTGAGGTATTACCGATTTCAGAACAGGCTTACAGTTTGACGAATGGAGCGGACAACCCAAACGAAATGCCACAAGATCAAAAGGTATTTAATGAGTTAAAATATTCCGCTTATCAAAATAAACATTTGTATCAATGGATAGGAGCAGCTGGAATAACTAAAGAGATTACATTCCATTGTTTTAGACATACCTACGCTACACTACAATTACATAACGGTACAGACATTTATACTGTATCTAAGATGTTAGGACATAAAGACCTTAAAACTACTCAGATTTACGCAAAGATTGTAGATGAAGCAAAGCGAGAAGCAACTAATAAAATAAAACTAGACCTGTAATATGGATTTAATAGACCAGTACAAAGCATGCTCTATCAACTTTGATAAAATATCAGTAAAGACAAGAATGCCATTAAAACAACTTGAAAAAAAAATTCATAAGGCTTTAAGTAGAAGATTAGCAAATAAACTTAGAGTTGACGCCTTAAGTAAATATGATCTGAATATGAGTACTTCATTAGTACAAGATATTATAGTTGGTATTTTTAAAACAGTTGAATTTGCTCAAAAAAATAATATTTCTAGTTGTGAGAAACAGCACAAGGAATTGATCGTTGGAATTAAAAATTTAAACAAATATATTGACAGGTTAGTAACTATTAGCAATACAAATATTGGGGACACGGTAGACATATCAAATGCTTTAATTGATACGATACACGCTATTTTTACTAAGCTTGACCATTATGGTATTGATTTAAAATCAAGTCCTTTAAACTTTTATTTTAATAATATTATTGAACGATTAAAGGAAATTACAAGCCCTGAAAATCTGGCGAGGGCTTCTGCTATGAATAAGTTAAAAGAGGATTCTAAGTTAGTTACAATTACTACGGATGATAATATCAATCATCAAAAACTTAAAATTAATCAAATAGCTTTAAAGTACGTTTACGAGGGAAGTACTATTAATACTGATAATATGGACGAAATAGCTAGAGAGTACGGTCATAACTCAGGCGCAAAACTCTATCAGCAATATAACTACTACAACAGTACCGCAAATAGAAAAGGAGAACCTAAAAATAGTACTAAGAAAAAACTTAAAAACAAAATCAATTTAATCGACAGTATTATAAAATTAGTTGATAAAGAATATCATAGAAAAATACTAGATGAATGTTTAGTATTAGAAAATATATTAAAAAGCATGGATTAAATAATTGCATCTAGTTTTTACTAAACTTTTAACTACCTGTATTCTAATATTTTAAAAAAAAGCAACTAGTTAGAACCAGTAGACCATCATTAAGGAGTTGAATCTTTGTAACCGTTATAAATAAATTAATAGTTACATTATGAACAATCCATTTTCAGAAATCGCAGCAAGGCTTAGTACAATTGAAACCTTGATCTTAGATTTAAAGCACCCACCTAAAAAAACCGAAAGTGAACCAGCTGAGCAACTTTTTACAGTGCAGCAAGCGGCAGTTTTTTTAAACCTATCAGTACCCACTATTTACAGTAAAGTTAGTCGGTCTGAACTACCTGTTATGAAACGAGGTAAAAGGCTCTATTTCTCAAACTTAGAGTTAATGAAGTACATTAAAGGAGGTCGTAAATTATCCAATGCTGAAATAGAGCAGCAAGCCGATGCCTATTTATCTAAAAAATAAAAGGGTTGAACGATGAATAACCAAGCGAACAACCATAAAAATGTAGATGTTAAAGATAGTAATTATAAGAATCAGCTTAAAATTATATTTAGGTATTTACAAGACAATATAGCAACAGCTTCAATGATAGCGGATGCAACAGGTATACCACATAAGAATATTTGTAGGTATAAACGAGATTTAGAGAAAGCTGGGAGACTTTGGGAGATGGTAGAAAAGCAATGTAAAATAACAGGTTTTCTAGCATGGTACTTAACTACAAACCCAAATAATGCTCCATTAAATAATCAACTTGAACTTTTCTAAACGATGGAGACAAAGGAATTATATCCAAGGTTTGAGGACTTAAAATCAATGAACAATGAAAGGCTAATAACAAAAAAAGAAAAACAGATCTTATCATTCTTTTTAAATTCATTATGCTACCTCACAACTTATTCTATAAAAGAAATTATAGATTATGTTTGATAATCTACCATTTAAAACTAACGATAAGGAAACGATAGAGAACTTTTTAAAAAGTGGCGTTCTTAAACCAATTTCTGAGAGCGTTAACTATACAGTTAATGGTGAACAGTACACTAGTAAACGAGTTTATAAATATTTAAACCTAACAGTTACTATTACGTATTTGTCAATGAACACTTATAAAGAATTGATTTGTAGGGGTTCTTTTCATTATCTTAAAAATAACGGCAAACACAATGCAGATAGTTTAGATTTTGAGGACGTTACAAGCGTTCTAAGAAACTTTACTAGGGTATTCAACGTAGATTTAAAGCATCTACATCTTTGCCCCTACGAGATAGGAGTAAATTTAGATTGTTACCCTTTTAACGTCACAAAAATAGTGCAATACACTTTAAATATAGAGCGTAAATGTTTTGGGTATAATCCAACTCATGTAGTAACTTCTAAAATTTCAGGTAAGCCAAGTAATGATTATAGATTAAAAGTTTACAGTAAGTCTCATGATTTACCGAATTATAGTGAACCAAATAATTTACGGATGGAATTACAGTTTAAGAAAATGAGGTATTCAGAAGGAAAAGGAATTATGACCTTAGCAGATTTATTAATAATAGATAATTGGAAAATACTAAAGGAAAAGTATTTTGAAAAATTTAATCTCATAGCAATTTATGATTATACTATTAACGAGAAAAAAGTACCAAAATCAAAAAGGCATTTATTAAACTATTCAAACGATAATGCGTGGAGAGATTTGGTAGAAAAATGTAAAAATAAAGAGGAATACTATAGTAAATATAATGATGTTTTAAGCGACCTAAATAACCTATCCAAGTTATACGGTTCTAAAATTAAAGATGAATTGATTGTCAAAGCCGAACAACGTTGGGAAAATTTCTTCAATTACAATTTAAAAACCGAAGTATGCACCACTTTTAAAACCTAAGCATGCACCATGTATAGAGTGCGCTACTTTATCTCAATCAAGAATTTTAAATTAACTAGGGTTGATATTCGTACACAATGATTATCTAGTAAATATGATTATGAGAATGGATTAAATTTGGAAAGTAAGTTGTTATTAGATAACAAGTTGACCTAATTCATTTAGATAAGAAGTCTGATTTTAATAAGTAATTGTACTAATTGCTAACAAATTAAATGTCTTGTCCTTAATTGTAGTAAGTGGTTTGGATAGCTTTATTGTGTTTACTTAAACATTTAAACTAGTTGATGATTTTTATAAGGTGCTAAGTTCTAATATGTAAAAACCTAAAACTTTTGAGAATTATAATCTTAAGGTTGAGGTGTAGGGGTACCTCATAATCGTTTTACCTCTGAAATATTATGATTGACTAACTATACTAAGCACTAAGGAATAAATAAGTATAAAATTTGAGAGCTTGATTTGTACAATCTTCACTAATCTTTTTGCTCAGTACCGAATTCATAAATCTTAGTATCAATAATTTTTAAACCTTTTTCATCAAAAAACCACCAAGTACCGTGTTTAATCCATTCCGAATTATCACTATCAAAATATAAACCTCCTTTTGCAAATATCGTTTTATCATCTCTAAATTTCACTGTTAAACCTAAATACATCATTAAATTATCAAGATTGCCATCCTCATTAAAATACTTCCAAGAACCATCCTTATTGCCATTTGTAAAACTACCTGAGCTTTGTATATTACCATTTTTATAGTAACTTTTGTAATCTCTAATTTTTCTATTCAAAGAATCCTTCGTAAATATAATTTTCAACTCCCCTGAGTCTGAGTAAACAAAAAGCTTTCTTTCACCGTTATCTAAGTTTATCTCTTTTAATTGTATGATACCATTTTCATAGATATTATTTTCATATCCAATCATATCAGTATCTGCTCCTATAAATTCTTGCTCCATTGCCCCTCCTTCTTCAATAAATGATCTGTGATAAGTCTGAACACCCATATCAAATTTAATTGTAGCGACTAACTTTCCACTTTCATTCCAATACCTTTGCACACCATTGCGCAATCCAAGGTGATAATTAGCATTGAGTGCTAAATTCCCATTTGGAAAATACCATAAGCCGTTACCATGAATAAGCTTTCCATTAGCTTTTCCCTTGCTTTTATTAACCCCATCCACATCTGACCACCAGTAATATTCAAAATTTTGTTTAAATTCTATACTTGGACATATCTCACATACGTTTAAGTGAGATTCCGCATCATTATAGAGACCCTCGGTTCCCGATTCGATTCTGTAAATTACTGCCTCTGTCACAATTTCTTGTGCTGAACAAATACTGAGACTGAATAGAAATAATAACAAGATTTTTTTCATCGTGATTTACGTTTCGTTATTTAAAAGAAGTTGAAAAGATATGAATTATCTATTGCGGATTTCAATTACAGTATCTGGCTCTCTGTAATTACCTCGTTTGATAAACTTAGAACATCCACCTGCTACACCTCCAGTATCAGCCATAGTAACCGTATAATTCAATTTTATAACTGATTTTACTTCATAAAAAAACAAAGCAAGAAATTCATCTGAACACAAACCATTGCCTTAGCGCCTACTTGCGCTATTTTTTACAGCCATTGTTGTGCTTAGTTTGTTATTGTAAATTGATTATAATATCTATATTCAGGATTAAATTTAGTATCAAACTTTTCTGTTGACATAGATAAATATGAAATAAATTCAAATAAAGAAATTATTGTAGGGATAAGTAAAAAAGAAAATATAAGATATAAAATACCTTGACCTATTTTTCCCAAATAAAATTTATGAATTCCTAAACTTCCTAATATTGGAAACGCTAATAATGTTGCTGTCCTTTTAGATTTCTTTTTTCGTCTGGCTAACTCAATATTTCTATTGATAAATATTTTAGTGTCATTATTAAATTTATTCATCAAATCAACAAATTCTTTTCTCTTATCTTCTAAATAGTCAATACTCTTATCTTTAAAGTCATCATCAATTAAAGAGCTACCGTGGTCAAATTTATTGTTGTATTGTTTAATTAGTTCCTTAAGGTCAGTTAATTGGTTTAAAGTTTCATTACCATTAAAAGAAATGATAGAAAGCATTAGGTCAGTTAACTCTATCAATCTTGATGCATTTGCTTTATTTGTTGAAACAAATTTTATTTTTTGTACTTCTTTAATTGCTTTTACAATTGAACTGTCGGAAGGTTTAACCCTGCTTGAATAATCACTAACTCCTCGAATTGTATAAGAATTTGCTCCTTTTAAAATTGAGTTTGCTCCAGCTCGTCCAAATTCTCTACCAAACTGCCTAGATGCTCCACTAACGATGTCATTAAGAATATTCATAATATTTTATTTATGTTTTTTATTATTATCTTTTTCAATTTCTCTAGCTTTTGATAAAGCACTTGCAACTAGACCTGCTGGAATAGTGACAATTCCAACTCCAATTAATAGAATGAAAAAAGTAAATATTTTACCTCCTACTGTAATTGGATAAACATCTCCATAGCCCACAGTTGTTAATGTTACAACTGCCCACCAACCACTATGTATAACAGAAGTGAAAATATCAGGTTGAGCCTCATTTTCAAAAAAGTAAATTCCTGCTGACGCTAGAAAAATAAAAATAGAAGTAATAATTAAAAAAAGAATTATTTCTTCCTTGACAATTTTAGCTGCAATATGAAATCTGTTTAGGGCTTTATTATATCTAATTAGTTTCAAAGCTCTGAATATTCTGAATATCCTGAATGCTCTTAATGCTCTTAGGTCGTATGCTCCTCTAAGATAGAATGGGAAAATTGACAAGAAATCGATAATTCCGTAAAAGCTAAAAATATATTTAAAAGGCTTTTTTGCAACAAAAATTCTCATTAGATATTCTATTGAAAATATTATAATACAAATTAATTCAAACCAATTTAAAAAATTATCAGTTTTTACTGAATTATTAGGTAAAGTTTCAATCGTAAAGGCAATAAGTGACAAGAGAATTAAAACTTGAATAAAATAGTCAAATACTTTCCCTTTTGGGGATGTATTATCTTCAATAATAATTCGTAATTTTTCTTTCATTTTTGGTTTTCGTAAATTAAGAACAACGTGTTTGTTTATTATTAGTGGCGGTATAGCTTGTTACAAGGTTGAAAGATAATTAAACTGTATCGACTTTGATTACGGCAAACCGTAGCCATTAATTATACACGGTGTTACCTACAGATTTTTTTCCAAGAATACTTTTCAATTATTTCTTCTGCTTTTTTATTTGAAAATTCTAATCCCCATAATTTACTCGTAGATTTTATTAAGTCGGACAAAAAGAAACAACAATAATAAAGTGACATAAATAATAATCCATCTGTCAATTCATTAGCATTCTTTTCATCATTAATATTTTTAAATGCTAATATTTTAAGTGCTGTTGGAGAGGAATGAGTACTAGTAGACATTAGTTTATAATAAGATTTAAATTCCTCCAATTCGATTCCTCTTTTTTCAATAATCTCAAATTGAGTAAGCAAAGAACTTTTCTTACCTTTTAGTATCATTTTTTGTTGATTCTTATCAAGAGATTTAAATACTTTGTTGTTCTCAATTGCTAATTTCAATTCTACTTTTTGGTCGTTTAAAAACTTTATAGTTTCTTCATTAAAGAACAAGTTCGTGCCAATTAACTCTAAAGATAAAGTGTCGTGGTAATCAAATAAGAAAAACTTTAAATCTGTTTCTTCTTTTGAAGTGTTATCAACGATTAAGTACCAATGATTATTTGCTTGTTCAATTATATTTCTAATTAATGATAAAGTCGAATGAAAATCTAAATAACCATCTTTGAATTTATCAAGATTACTTTCAGGAATTAGTTTTAAAAGAGAAAAACAATTGTCAATAATTTTAGCAAGTAAATGAGTAGATTTTGTTTTGATAATATCATCTACGTTTAAGCCATTAAATTTTCGAGATAAATTATACCCTATTTCGTTTAGCATTTGAAAATCTTCTAAATATTCAAATCCTATTTTTTTTCCAGATGATGTCATTTTTATAAATTGTAGGTAACGTTGATGTATATGACTCGTAGCTTGCAAAATAGCGATTACTTTTAAGCTTCATCCAAGCTAAACTCGGACGAACTATGTTTATTTATCAACTTGCATTAATTGTATAGCCCTCTAAGTAATATTTACGATTCTCAACGATTTTAGAAGACAATTTTGCAGGAAATCAGTGTTTCTTTTAGATCTTGTTTTTGAATTTGCGACAAGTTGTTTCCTCTCAATTTTAAGTATCTTAAACTAGACATATTTTTTAAAATAGAAATGTCTGGTATATTACAATGGGCAAGATCCAATGATCTTAATTGTTTCAAACTTAAAAGTGGCTGCAAAATATTTATATTATTATTTTTTAAACTTAAAGATTCTAGTCGTGATAGGCTTTTTAAGGTTTCGATGTCTTCAATATTATTGTCATCTAAAATTAAGCGATTTAAGTTAATTAAATTCCCAATAGGCTTTATGTCAGAAATTTTAGATAACTCTATTCTAAGGAAATTCAATTCAATTAAATCTGATATTGGATTTAAATCATTCAATTGAGTTTGTATTAAACTCAGTCTTTTAAGACCTGTAAGTTTTTTCAATGGATGGATATTAGAAGGGTAAGATTCCCAGCCAATCCAAGTCAACTCCTCCAATTCTGATAATCGCATAAGCGGTGATAGGTCTTCTGTAACCCTGCTAACTATAGATAGCTTTTTGATATTACTTACGGATAAGAGGTCATTTTTATTTGGTGCAGCTAATTTATCTTTATTTATTGCTTGACTTAAAATGACCTTCCATTCCTCTTCTAATGAATTATACCAATCTATGTCAACTTCATCATATTTATAAAAAACTCGTTTTTTTCTAACTGCTTCTGGGGATTCGACAAATGATCGATTAGCAGTTGTTGAATTTTGTGAAGCAATAGTCTTATTTGAATAATTTGTATTTGAAGTCTTGTGTTCAACCGAAGTCTTTTTGATCGGTCTTGGCGATGGAGTTTCATCTTTTGGTTTAATTACCTTCTTTTTTTTAAAAAAAGACGTCGGATCTATAATTGCTAAACCTATTATTATAAAAAAGACTACTAAAAGCGTTAATACATTTGACAAACCTTCAAAAAATGAAACAGGTTCTTTTAATAACATTATTACCGCAAAGAATATAATACCCAAAACACCTACAAACGAAGCGCATCCAACTTGATCCTTATAATTCCTCATTTAATTAGATAGGTTTTAATAATTGTTGCTAAGTGTTTCTTACCGAAAAGCTTTAATAATTGATTCTTATTTAAACGAAAATAACTATTTTTTTTTTAATCTATTAAGCTTACATTTTTCTTAATTGTATCATGAAATGTACCTTATTTGTACCCTTAAACCATAAAGTGCTATTAGTCAACATTAGTTACTTTTTGTATAGGGAAGTAACAGATTCTAAAGCAGTTTGTTTTCAGTTTGGTGATGCCTTTTATTAAAAATACTCACCTATACTTTAACACTGACTCCGCTATTTCATATACACGCTGTTATGTGCTGGTTTTAATACAGCATATGTTTCTTATTCAATTTTTTCCAACCTGCTTGATTTTCATAATCAACAAAATATATTTTCAAATCTGCTTGGTTCACATATTTAACAAAGAAAATTTTCTTTTGCGCTTGATTTGCATAGTCTGTAAAAAACCACTTTCCATCATTGTCTCCTGCTTGGTTGTCGTATTTTACTTTGAACACTTTTAAATCTGCCTGATTTTCATACTCGATTACAAAAACTTTTACGTCTGCTTGGTTTTGGTATTCAACAGAGACAACTTTTTGTGCAAATGAGTAGCTTGAAAAAGCTAGTACTATCAGTAATATTAAAGTATGTTTCATGTTAATTGGCTGAGTTCAAACCATAAGTGCAACAACTTTATTGTTTAGGACTTCAATTGGGTTATTGTAATTAAATTTTCTAATAGGTCTGTAATTTAGTAATCTTTCAACTTCCTTTATTCTTTTGGTTGACACAACTCTAAGATCTGTTTTCTTAGGAAAAAACCTTCTAATATCGCCTATTCTGTTTTCTACGACCCCTTTGTATGAGAGGTATATAGTCTTGTAAAACAAGTATTTACATTTAAATAATTTGCGGTTTTTTGATGGTAGGCAAATTCTTTTCCCTTATCAAATGTGATGGTCTTGATCCATGATCTGTTAAAGTTGGTAAGTCTCTGGTTCCTTTTTTTATATACTTCATCTGCATTTTTTGGTTTTGCCCATCTAAAACTTTTTAAGATGAGTAAATATAGAAAATTAGCGCAGGCGTATCGTCTTTAGATGAAGCTATGTTATGACGATATGTAAAATATCAAGAACATCATGATTCTAAGTGAGTGTTATGACCTTTTTAATCTGAAGTCCAAAGCCGTCGTATTTAACAATGATCCATTACTTTATCAGGGTTTTTTACATTTTGTCGAAAAGTCAGCATTTAATAAGTCTTTATTAAAAATAATAAACACATTTGTATTGCATTATTAATCTATAATGTATTCATGTTAAATTATTTACATAGAGTTTTGATTTAAATAAATTTGATAACTACTAAGTAAGTTGGATTTTTCTATAAGTAAGATCTTATCCAATTTCATTTAGATGACAGAAGTATTCCTAATATAATATTTAGGATTCTTAACATTTGATTCCTCTTCAATATTAAATTAAACATCAGTTGCCCCTTTTCGACTGAAACTATTTTACCTCCCCTTATTGTTTTCTATTAACTAAAAACCAATAAACCATGGAGTACTTTACTTTTTCTTCAGTCAATGAAACATTCTGTGCCAACAGAAAAAGTTTCTTAAAAATTTTATGTGATGTCCCAAAAATGGGAGTGATGTTATTCTTTTTATTTCTAGGAACTTTTTTTTCCTATGGTCAATTTGATGCTTGCGCTAACAATAATAATAGTGCTCCTCCATTCACAGTGGCACAAGCAAATGACCCATCCTACGGAGCTACATTGGAATTAGCAACTTCAATTATTGGGCCAGGAGATGATTTTTGTATTGGCAACGATCCTGGAAAGGATACGGAAAATGGATTCGGATCTTTTTTATTTACTGGGGTAAATACGAGTCAACCAGGATGTCCAACACAAGTTTGTTTTTCACCAAGACAAGGTTGTGGTGAAGCATTAGGAAATGTATGTGTTTGGATTGAAGATCCCGATAACCCTGGAGAATGGTTAGTTTTAGGAGAACCTAACACAACAGGAAACGAAATTTGTGTACTACTACCTCCCGGAGCAAATCAAGCTTCAATTACTATTAGCAGACCTGGTCAGGGCCCAGTTTCTGTAAATAACGTTATTGTAAGCAATCCTCCAGCCTTAACTATTGGACAGGATATAAATATTTGTGCCGAAAATCTTCCCATCAATGTAAATTTAACGAATTATGAACTACCAGGTCTAGAAGGAGGAGTTTGGAGTGATGCGGGAGTTACAATTGGAGATCCTACTTCGGTTCCGATTAATGGAACGGTAGGAACGGAGCTGACATTTACATATACATATGACTTTACTGGAGATGTTGGGTATGATTGTTTTGTCTCAGAAAATAAAAAAATTACGATTACTGAAAATTGCTGCCAGCCCCCTGTTATTAACTGTCCTAGCGATGTGACCATTGAATGTGGAACTTCGATAGATCCAACCGTTACAGGAAATCCCACCTCGACCGAAGGTTGCGGTACAGTTGCTTTTAGTTATAATGACATAGTAGTTCCTTCGGAGGTTTGCTCTAATACCACTACAATTACACGTACATGGACGGCTACTGATGAAGATAATAATATAGTCACTTGTAATCAAGTTATTACCATGTCTGATACCTTAGCGCCAACTTTTGATGCAGCACCTAGCGCTGTTTCAGATATCGCATGTGATGCAACATTACCGGTTCAGCAGACTTTAACTGCCAGCGATGATTGTTCCACACTCTTAGTAGTACCGAGTGTAGATCCATATACAGTAGATATCTGTGCAGGTTATGCCATTACATACCGATGGACAGCCACTGATAATTGTGGTAACAGCTCAGAGGTGTCAACAACATTTAATGTATTGCCTGATGGCGATGCACCAGTTTTTGATGCAGCACCTAGCGCTGTTTCAGATATCGCATGTGATGCAACATTACCGGTTCAGCAGACTTTAACTGCCAGCGATGATTGTTCCACACTCTTAGTAGTACCGAGTGTAGATCCATATACAGTAGATATTTGTGCAGGTTATGCCATTACATACCGATGGACAGCAACTGATAATTGTGGTAACAGCTCAGAGGTGTCAACAACCTTTAATGTGTTGCCTGATACTTTAGCGCCAACTTTTGATGCAGCACCTAGCGCTGTTTCAGATATCGCATGTGATGCAACATTACCGGTTCAGCAGACTTTAACTGCCAGCGATGATTGTTCCACACTCTTAGTAGTACCGAGTGTAGATCCATATACAGTAGATATCTGTGCAGGATATGCCATTACATACCGTTGGACAGCAACTGATAATTGTGGTAACAGCTCAGAGGTGTCAACAACATTTAATGTGTTGCCTGATACTTTAGCGCCAACTTTTGATGCAGCACCTAGCGCTGTTTCAGATATCGCATGTGATGCTACATTACCGGTTCAGCAGACTTTAACTGCCAGCGATGATTGTTCCACACTCTTAGTAGTACCTAGTGTAGATCCATATACAGTAGATATTTGTGCAGGTTATGCCATTACATACCGATGGACAGCGACTGATAATTGTGGTAACAGCTCAGAGGTGTCAACAACCTTTAATGTGTTGCCTGATACTTTAGCGCCAACTTTTGATGCAGCACCAAACGCTGTTTCAGATATCGCATGTGATGCAACATTACCGGTTCAGCAGACTTTAACTGCCAGCGATGATTGTTCCACACTTTCAGTCGTACCTAGTGTAGATCCATATACAGTAGATATTTGTGCAGGATATGCCATTACCTATAGATGGACAGCTACAGATAATTGTGGTAACAGCTCAGAGGTGTCAACAACCTTTAATGTGTTGCCTGATACCTTAGCGCCAACTTTTGATGCAGCACCTAGCGCTGTTTCAGATATCGCATGTGATGCTACATTACCAGTTCAGCAGACTTTAACTGCCAGCGATGATTGTTCCACACTCTTAGTAGTACCTAGTGTAGATCCATATACAGTAGATATTTGTGCAGGATATGCCATTACATACCGATGGACAGCGACTGATAATTGTGGTAACAGCTCAGAGGTGTCTACAACATTTAATGTATTGCCTGATGGCGATGCACCAGTTTTTGATGCAGCACCAGTAGCAATTGGAGATATCGCATGTGATGCAACATTACCGGTTCAGCAGACTTTAACTGCCAGCGATGATTGTTCCACACTCTTAGTAGTACCGAGTGTAGATCCATATACAGTAGATATCTGTGCAGGATATGCCATTACATACCGTTGGACAGCAACTGATAATTGTGGTAACAGCTCAGAGGTGTCAACAACATTTAATGTGTTGCCTGATACTTTAGCGCCAACTTTTGATGCAGCACCTAGCGCTGTTTCAGATATCGCATGTGATGCTACATTACCGGTTCAGCAGACTTTAACTGCCAGCGATGATTGTTCCACACTCTTAGTAGTACCTAGTGTAGATCCATATACAGTAGATATTTGTGCAGGTTATGCCATTACATACCGATGGACAGCGACTGATAATTGTGGTAACAGCTCAGAGGTGTCAACAACCTTTAATGTGTTGCCTGATACTTTAGCGCCAACTTTTGATGCAGCACCAAACGCTGTTTCAGATATCGCATGTGATGCAACATTACCGGTTCAGCAGACTTTAACTGCCAGCGATGATTGTTCCACACTTTCAGTCGTACCTAGTGTAGATCCATATACAGTAGATATTTGTGCAGGATATGCCATTACCTATAGATGGACAGCTACAGATAATTGTGGTAACAGCTCAGAGGTGTCAACAACCTTTAATGTGTTGCCTGATACCTTAGCGCCAACTTTTGATGCAGCACCTAGCGCTGTTTCAGATATCGCATGTGATGCTACATTACCAGTTCAGCAGACTTTAACTGCCAGCGATGATTGTTCCACACTCTTAGTAGTACCTAGTGTAGATCCATATACAGTAGATATTTGTGCAGGATATGCCATTACATACCGATGGACAGCGACTGATAATTGTGGTAACAGCTCAGAGGTGTCAACAACCTTTAATGTGTTGCCTGATACCTTAGCGCCAACTTTTGATGCAGCACCTAGCGCTGTTTCAGATATCGCATGTGATGCTACATTACCAGTTCAGCAGACTTTAACTGCCAGCGATGATTGTTCCACACTCTTAGTAGTACCTAGTGTAGATCCATATACAGTAGATATTTGTGCAGGATATGCCATTACATACCGATGGACAGCGACTGATAATTGTGGTAACAGCTCAGAGGTGTCAACAACCTTTAATGTATTGCCTGATGGCGATGCACCAGTTTTTGATGCAGCACCAGTAGCAATTGGAGATATCGCATGTGATGCAACATTACCGGTTCAGCAGACTTTAACTGCCAGCGATGATTGTTCCACACTCTTAGTAGTACCTAGTGTAGATCCATATACAGTAGATATCTGTGCAGGCTATGCCATTACATACCGATGGACAGCAACTGATAATTGTGGTAATAGCTCAGAGGTGTCAACAACATTTAATGTGTTACCAGATACCTTAGCGCCAACTTTTGATGCAGCACCTAGCGCTGTTTCAGATATCGCATGTGATGCAACATTACCGGTTCAGCAGACTTTAACTGCCAGCGATGATTGTTCCACACTCTTAGTAGTACCGAGTGTAGATCCATATACAGTAGATATCTGTGCAGGCTATGCCATTACATACCGATGGACAGCCACTGATAATTGTGGTAACAGCTCAGAGGTGTCAACAACATTTAATGTGTTGCCAGATGGCGATGCACCAGTTTTTGATGCAGCACCTAGCGCTGTTTCAGATATCGCATGTGATGCAACATTACCGGTTCAGCAGACTTTAACTGCCAGCGATGATTGTTCCACACTCTTAGTAGTACCTAGTGTAGATCCATATACAGTAGATATCTGTGCAGGATATGCCATTACATACCGTTGGACAGCAACGGATAATTGTGGTAACAGCTCAGAGGTGTCAACAACCTTTAATGTATTGCCTGATGGCGATGCACCAGTTTTTGATGCAGCACCTAGCGCTGTTTCAGATATCGCATGTGATGCAACATTACCGGTTCAGCAGACTTTAACTGCCAGCGATGATTGTTCCACACTCTCAGTAGTACCTAGTGTAGATCCATATACAGTAGATATCTGTGCAGGATATGCCGTTACATACCGATGGACAGCAACTGATAATTGTGGTAACAGCTCAGAGGTGTCAACAACCTTTAATGTGTTGCCTGATACTTTAGCGCCAACTTTTGATGCAGCACCTAGCGCTGTTTCAGATATCGCATGTGATGCAACATTACCGGTTCAGCAGACTTTAACTGCCAGCGATGATTGTTCCACACTCTTAGTAGTACCGAGTGTAGATCCATATACAGTAGATATTTGTGCAGGTTATGCCATTACATACCGATGGACAGCAACTGATAATTGTGGTAACAGCTCAGAGGTGTCAACAACATTTAATGTGTTGCCAGATGGCGATGCACCAGTTTTTGATGCAGCACCTAGCGCTGTTTCAGATATCGCATGTGATGCAACATTACCGGTTCAGCAGACTTTAACTGCCAGCGATGATTGTTCCACACTCTTAGTAGTACCTAGTGTAGATCCATATACAGTAGATATCTGTGCAGGATATGCCATTACATACCGTTGGACAGCAACGGATAATTGTGGTAACAGCTCAGAGGTGTCAACAACCTTTAATGTATTGCCTGATGGCGATGCACCAGTTTTTGATGCAGCACCTAGCGCTGTTTCAGATATCGCATGTGATGCAACATTACCGGTTCAGCAGACTTTAACTGCCAGCGATGATTGTTCCACACTCTTAGTAGTACCGAGTGTAGATCCATATACAGTAGATATCTGTGCAGGATATGCCATTACATACCGTTGGACAGCAACTGATAATTGTGGTAACAGCTCAGAGGTGTCAACAACATTTAATGTGTTGCCTGATACTTTAGCGCCAACTTTTGATGCAGCACCTAGCGCTGTTTCAGATATCGCATGTGATGCTACATTACCGGTTCAGCAGACTTTAACTGCCAGCGATGATTGTTCCACACTCTTAGTAGTACCTAGTGTAGATCCATATACAGTAGATATTTGTGCAGGTTATGCCATTACATACCGATGGACAGCGACTGATAATTGTGGTAACAGCTCAGAGGTGTCAACAACCTTTAATGTGTTGCCTGATACTTTAGCGCCAACTTTTGATGCAGCACCAAACGCTGTTTCAGATATCGCATGTGATGCAACATTACCGGTTCAGCAGACTTTAACTGCCAGCGATGATTGTTCCACACTTTCAGTCGTACCTAGTGTAGATCCATATACAGTAGATATTTGTGCAGGATATGCCATTACCTATAGATGGACAGCTACAGATAATTGTGGTAACAGCTCAGAGGTGTCAACAACCTTTAATGTGTTGCCTGATACCTTAGCGCCAACTTTTGATGCAGCACCTAGCGCTGTTTCAGATATCGCATGTGATGCTACATTACCAGTTCAGCAGACTTTAACTGCCAGCGATGATTGTTCCACACTCTTAGTAGTACCTAGTGTAGATCCATATACAGTAGATATTTGTGCAGGATATGCCATTACATACCGATGGACAGCGACTGATAATTGTGGTAACAGCTCAGAGGTGTCTACAACATTTAATGTATTGCCTGATGGCGATGCACCAGTTTTTGATGCAGCACCAGTAGCAATTGGAGATATCGCATGTGATGCAACATTACCGGTTCAGCAGACTTTAACTGCCAGCGATGATTGTTCCACACTCTTAGTAGTACCTAGTGTAGATCCATATACAGTAGATATTTGTGCAGGATATGCCATTACATACCGATGGACAGCGACTGATAATTGTGGTAACAGCTCAGAGGTGTCTACAACATTTAATGTATTGCCTGATGGCGATGCACCAGTTTTTGATGCAGCACCAGTAGCAATTGGAGATATCGCATGTGATGCAACATTACCGGTTCAGCAGACTTTAACTGCCAGCGATGATTGTTCCACACTCTTAGTAGTACCTAGTGTAGATCCATATACAGTAGATATTTGTGCAGGTTATGCCATTACATACCGATGGACAGCGACTGATAATTGTGGTAACAGCTCAGAGGTGTCAACAACCTTTAATGTGTTGCCTGATACCTTAGCGCCAACTTTTGATGCAGCACCTAGCGCTGTTTCAGATATCGCATGTGATGCTACATTACCAGTTCAGCAGACTTTAACTGCCAGCGATGATTGTTCCACACTCTTAGTAGTACCTAGTGTAGATCCATATACAGTAGATATTTGTGCAGGATATGCCATTACATACCGATGGACAGCGACTGATAATTGTGGTAACAGCTCAGAGGTGTCAACAACCTTTAATGTATTGCCTGATGGCGATGCACCAGTTTTTGATGCAGCACCAGTAGCAATTGGAGATATCGCATGTGATGCAACATTACCGGTTCAGCAGACTTTAACTGCCAGCGATGATTGTTCCACACTCTTAGTAGTACCTAGTGTAGATCCATATACAGTAGATATCTGTGCAGGATATGCCATTACATACCGTTGGACAGCAACGGATAATTGTGGTAACAGCTCAGAGGTGTCAACAACCTTTAATGTATTGCCTGATGGCGATGCACCAGTTTTTGATGCAGCACCTAGCGCTGTTTCAGATATCGCATGTGATGCAACATTACCGGTTCAGCAGACTTTAACTGCCAGCGATGATTGTTCCACACTCTTAGTAGTACCGAGTGTAGATCCATATACAGTAGATATTTGTGCAGGTTATGCCATTACATACCGATGGACAGCAACTGATAATTGTGGTAACAGCTCAGAGGTGTCAACAACCTTTAATGTGTTGCCTGATACTTTAGCGCCAACTTTTGATGCAGCACCTAGCGCTGTTTCAGATATCGCATGTGATGCAACATTACCGGTTCAGCAGACTTTAACTGCCAGCGATGATTGTTCCACACTCTCAGTAGTACCTAGTGTAGATCCATATACAGTAGATATCTGTGCAGGTTATGCCATTACATACCGATGGACAGCCACTGATAATTGTGGTAACAGCTCAGAGGTGTCAACAACATTTAATGTGTTACCAGATACCTTAGCGCCAACTTTTGATGCAGCACCTAGCGCTGTTTCAGATATCGCATGTGATGCAACATTACCGGTTCAGCAGACTTTAACTGCCAGCGATGATTGTTCCACACTCTTAGTAGTACCGAGTGTAGATCCATATACAGTAGATATCTGTGCAGGATATGCCATTACATACCGTTGGACAGCAACGGATAATTGTGGTAATAGCTCAGAGGTGTCAACAACATTTAATGTGTTGCCTGATACTTTAGCGCCAAGTTTTGATGCAGCACCTAGCGCTGTTTCAGATATAGCATGTGATGCAACATTACCGGTTCAGCAGACTTTAACTGCCAGCGATGATTGTTCCACACTCCTAGTAGTACCGAGTGTAGATCCATATACAGTAGATATCTGTGCAGGTTATGCCGTTACATACCGATGGACAGCAACGGATAATTGTGGTAATAGCTCAGAGGTGTCAACAACATTTAATGTATTGCCAGATACCTTAGCGCCAACTTTTGATGCAGCACCTAGCGCTGTTTCAGATATAGCATGTGATGCAACATTACCGGTTCAGCAGACTTTAACTGCCAGCGATGATTGTTCCACACTCCTAGTAGTACCGAGTGTTGATCCATATACAGTAGATATCTGTGCAGGTTATGCCATTACATACCGATGGACAGCCACTGATAATTGTGGTAACAGCTCAGAGGTGTCAACAACATTTAATGTGTTACCAGATACCTTAGCGCCAACTTTTGATGCAGCACCTAGCGCTGTTTCAGATATCGCATGTGATGCAACATTACCGGTTCAGCAGACTTTAACTGCCAGCGATGATTGTTCCACACTCTTAGTAGTACCGAGTGTAGATCCATATACAGTAGATATCTGTGCAGGTTATGCCATTACATACCGATGGACAGCCACTGATAATTGTGGTAACAGCTCAGAGGTGTCAACAACATTTAATGTATTGCCTGATGGCGATGCACCAGTTTTTGATGCAGCACCTAGCGCTGTTTCAGATATCGCATGTGATGCAACATTACCGGTTCAGCAGACTTTAACTGCCAGCGATGATTGTTCCACACTCTTAGTAGTACCGAGTGTAGATCCATATACAGTAGATATCTGTGCAGGCTATGCCATTACATACCGATGGACAGCAACTGATAATTGTGGTAATAGCTCAGAGGTGTCAACAACATTTAATGTGTTACCAGATACCTTAGCGCCAACTTTTGATGCAGCACCTAGCGCTGTTTCAGATATCGCATGTGATGCAACATTACCGGTTCAGCAGACTTTAACTGCCAGCGATGATTGTTCCACACTCTTAGTAGTACCGAGTGTAGATCCATATACAGTAGATATCTGTGCAGGCTATGCCATTACATACCGATGGACAGCCACTGATAATTGTGGTAACAGCTCAGAGGTGTCAACAACATTTAATGTGTTGCCAGATGGCGATGCACCAGTTTTTGATGCAGCACCTAGCGCTGTTTCAGATATCGCATGTGATGCAACATTACCGGTTCAGCAGACTTTAACTGCCAGCGATGATTGTTCCACACTCTTAGTAGTACCTAGTGTAGATCCATATACAGTAGATATCTGTGCAGGATATGCCATTACATACCGTTGGACAGCAACGGATAATTGTGGTAACAGCTCAGAGGTGTCAACAACCTTTAATGTATTGCCTGATGGCGATGCACCAGTTTTTGATGCAGCACCTAGCGCTGTTTCAGATATCGCATGTGATGCAACATTACCGGTTCAGCAGACTTTAACTGCCAGCGATGATTGTTCCACACTCTTAGTAGTACCTAGTGTAGATCCATATACAGTAGATATCTGTGCAGGATATGCCATTACATACCGTTGGACAGCAACGGATAATTGTGGTAACAGCTCAGAGGTGTCAACAACCTTTAATGTATTGCCTGATGGCGATGCACCAGTTTTTGATGCAGCACCTAGCGCTGTTTCAGATATCGCATGTGATGCAACATTACCGGTTCAGCAGACTTTAACTGCCAGCGATGATTGTTCCACACTCTTAGTAGTACCGAGTGTAGATCCATATACAGTAGATATTTGTGCAGGTTATGCCATTACATACCGATGGACAGCAACTGATAATTGTGGTAACAGCTCAGAGGTGTCAACAACCTTTAATGTGTTGCCTGATACTTTAGCGCCAACTTTTGATGCAGCACCTAGCGCTGTTTCAGATATCGCATGTGATGCAACATTACCGGTTCAGCAGACTTTAACTGCCAGCGATGATTGTTCCACACTCTTAGTAGTACCGAGTGTAGATCCATATACAGTAGATATCTGTGCAGGATATGCCATTACATACCGTTGGACAGCAACGGATAATTGTGGTAATAGCTCAGAGGTGTCAACAACATTTAATGTGTTACCAGATACCTTAGCGCCAACTTTTGATGCAGCACCTAGCGCTGTTTCAGATATCGCATGTGATGCAACATTACCGGTTCAGCAGACTTTAACTGCCAGCGATGATTGTTCCACACTCTTAGTAGTACCGAGTGTAGATCCATATACAGTAGATATTTGTGCAGGTTATGCCATTACATACCGATGGACAGCCACTGATAATTGTGGTAATAGCTCAGAGGTGTCAACAACATTTAATGTGTTACCAGATACCTTAGCGCCAACTTTTGATGCAGCACCTAGCGCTGTTTCAGATATCGCATGTGATGCAACATTACCGGTTCAGCAGACTTTAACTGCCAGCGATGATTGTTCCACACTCTTAGTAGTACCGAGTGTAGATCCATATACAGTAGATATTTGTGCAGGTTATGCCATTACATACCGATGGACAGCCACTGATAATTGTGGTAATAGCTCAGAGGTGTCAACAACATTTAATGTGTTGCCTGATACTTTAGCGCCAAGTTTTGATGCAGCACCTAGCGCTGTTTCAGATATCGCATGTGATGCAACATTACCGGTTCAGCAGACTTTAACTGCCAGCGATGATTGTTCCACACTCCTAGTAGTACCGAGTGTTGATCCATATACAGTAGATATCTGTGCAGGATATGCCGTTACATACCGATGGACAGCAACGGATAATTGTGGTAATAGCTCAGAGGTGTCAACAACATTTAATGTGTTGCCTGATACTTTAGCGCCAAGTTTTGATGCAGCACCTAGCGCTGTTTCAGATATAGCATGTGATGCAACATTACCGGTTCAGCAGACTTTAACTGCCAGCGATGATTGTTCCACACTCCTAGTAGTACCGAGTGTAGATCCATATACAGTAGATATCTGTGCAGGTTATGCCGTTACATACCGATGGACAGCAACGGATAATTGTGGTAATAGCTCAGAGGTGTCAACAACATTTAATGTATTGCCAGATACCTTAGCGCCAACTTTTGATGCAGCACCTAGCGCTGTTTCAGATATAGCATGTGATGCAACATTACCGGTTCAGCAGACTTTAACTGCCAGCGATGATTGTTCCACACTCCTAGTAGTACCGAGTGTTGATCCATATACAGTAGATATCTGTGCAGGTTATGCCATTACATACCGATGGACAGCCACTGATAATTGTGGTAACAGCTCAGAGGTGTCAACAACATTTAATGTGTTACCAGATACCTTAGCGCCAACTTTTGATGCAGCACCTAGCGCTGTTTCAGATATCGCATGTGATGCAACATTACCGGTTCAGCAGACTTTAACTGCCAGCGATGATTGTTCCACACTCTTAGTAGTACCGAGTGTAGATCCATATACAGTAGATATCTGTGCAGGATATGCCATTACATACCGTTGGACAGCAACGGATAATTGTGGTAATAGCTCAGAGGTGTCAACAACATTTAATGTGTTGCCTGATACTTTAGCGCCAAGTTTTGATGCAGCACCTAGCGCTGTTTCAGATATAGCATGTGATGCAACATTACCGGTTCAGCAGACTTTAACTGCCAGCGATGATTGTTCCACACTCCTAGTAGTACCGAGTGTAGATCCATATACAGTAGATATCTGTGCAGGTTATGCCGTTACATACCGATGGACAGCAACGGATAATTGTGGTAATAGCTCAGAGGTGTCAACAACATTTAATGTATTGCCAGATACCTTAGCGCCAACTTTTGATGCAGCACCTAGCGCTGTTTCAGATATAGCATGTGATGCAACATTACCGGTTCAGCAGACTTTAACTGCCAGCGATGATTGTTCCACACTCCTAGTAGTACCGAGTGTTGATCCATATACAGTAGATATCTGTGCAGGTTATGCCATTACATACCGATGGACAGCCACTGATAATTGTGGTAACAGCTCAGAGGTGTCAACAACATTTAATGTGTTACCAGATACCTTAGCGCCAACTTTTGATGCAGCACCTAGCGCTGTTTCAGATATCGCATGTGATGCAACATTACCGGTTCAGCAGACTTTAACTGCCAGCGATGATTGTTCCACACTCTTAGTAGTACCGAGTGTAGATCCATATACAGTAGATATCTGTGCAGGTTATGCCATTACATACCGATGGACAGCCACTGATAATTGTGGTAACAGCTCAGAGGTGTCAACAACATTTAATGTATTGCCTGATGGCGATGCACCAGTTTTTGATGCAGCACCTAGCGCTGTTTCAGATATCGCATGTGATGCAACATTACCGGTTCAGCAGACTTTAACTGCCAGCGATGATTGTTCCACACTCTTAGTAGTACCGAGTGTTGATCCATATACAGTAGATATCTGTGCAGGTTATGCCGTTACATACCGATGGACAGCCACTGATAATTGTGGTAACAGCTCAGAGGTGTCAACAACATTTAATGTGTTACCAGATACCTTAGCGCCAAGTTTTGATGCAGCACCTAGCGCTGTTTCAGATATCGCATGTGATGCAACATTACCGGTTCAGCAGACTTTAACTGCCAGCGATGATTGTTCCACACTCCTAGTAGTACCGAGTGTTGATCCATATACAGTAGATATCTGTGCAGGATATGCCGTTACATACCGATGGACAGCAACGGATAATTGTGGTAATAGCTCAGAGGTGTCAACAACATTTAATGTGTTGCCTGATACTTTAGCGCCAAGTTTTGATGCAGCACCTAGCGCTGTTTCAGATATCGCATGTGATGCAACATTACCGGTTCAGCAGACTTTAACTGCCAGCGATGATTGTTCCACACTCCTAGTAGTACCGAGTGTTGATCCATATACAGTAGATATCTGTGCAGGATATGCCGTTACATACCGATGGACAGCAACGGATAATTGTGGTAATAGCTCAGAGGTGTCAACAACATTTAATGTGTTGCCTGATACTTTAGCGCCAAGTTTTGATGCAGCACCTAGCGCTGTTTCAGATATCGCATGTGATGCAACATTACCGGTTCAGCAGACTTTAACTGCCAGCGATGATTGTTCCACACTCTTAGTAGTACCGAGTGTAGATCCATATACAGTAGATATCTGTGCAGGTTATGCCATTACATACCGATGGACAGCCACTGATAATTGTGGTAACAGCTCAGAGGTGTCAACAACATTTAATGTATTGCCTGATGGCGATGCACCAGTTTTTGATGCAGCACCTAGCGCTGTTTCAGATATCGCATGTGATGCAACATTACCGGTTCAGCAGACTTTAACTGCCAGCGATGATTGTTCCACACTCTTAGTAGTACCGAGTGTTGATCCATATACAGTAGATATCTGTGCAGGTTATGCCGTTACATACCGATGGACAGCCACTGATAATTGTGGTAATAGCTCAGAGGTGTCAACAACCTTTAATGTGTTGCCTGATAAAGAGAAACCAGTATTAATTGGTGTACCTGCTGATATAGTATTATGTGATAACGAAGAGCTTACCTTTTCACTTCCTAATGCGCCTTATGCGAGAGATAATCATGCAGGTGTGGTTACCGTAAATTATGTACGTTCAGATGGACTCGCTTTAGATGCGCCTTACACTGTTGGTATAACGACTATTACTTTTACTGCAACAGATACATGTGAAAATTGGGCTAGCGAAAGTTGTAAGGTTACTGTTAATGAAAGTCCGTCTTGTAATATTACAAGACCAAGCGATATCGTTTCTGGCACCAATTATAATAATAACAATCTGGTTGTTTACCCAAGTTATGATTCAGGCTTTGGTATTGGAGGTTTCACTTATAGTTGGAGTATTGATCAAACAGGTATCGACAACGGCTGGAGTGTGAATGAAGGAGGTGATGCAGAAACTATGAACTTTATAGCAGGTACTGGTCCAGCTGCGTTTACTGCTACCGTTACTGATGCAAATGGTTGTTCAACCATTTGTTCCATTAATCTTGATTCCCTTGTAGTTGACGGTGAATTCTGTACGTTCACTCAAGGGTATTATGGTAATGCCGGTGGTATCCAATTTGGTATGACCACATTAGATATTATCCAAGCAGCATTGAGTAAAGACATTGATGGCGACGGTATTGCAGATCCTTTAGTAGTAGGTGTGCCTGGTAGATCAATTTCCTTTGATCTTGCAGCCGCACAATGTATTATAGACCGATTACCAGGGAATGGACGACCTGTTGCACTTCCTGATAATTTAGGTAATCATGTAGTCGATGCAGCAACTTGCAGTGTAGGCAGCATTCCTTTAGGTAGCGGTAGTAGGATCAAAAATAACTTCTTGACACAGACCATTACCTTGATGTTAAACACCAGATATGATCCAACACTACTGTTTTTGAAACTAGGAGATATTGACTGTGTATCTTTTCCTAATGCTCTCTTTAGAAAACTAGGTGCTAATGCAACTATATATGATTTGATTATTTGCGCTAATGAAGTATTGGGAGGAGAAGATGGATGCGGATTAAAACCTGGCCAGCTCACCGATGTTATTGGCCAGATTAATGATCGCTTTGATGAATGTCAAAGTATAGGTTCTGGTTGCCCTATTGCCTCACGGAATGAAGTATTAGCTGATAAAGAAGAGGCATTCAAGCCAATCGAGATGAGTGCATATCCTGTTCCGTTTAATACTGAACTAAACTTAAGTATCAATATTTCTTACGCATCAAAAGTTAAAGTAGAGCTTTTTGATCTTCAAGGAAGATTGATTATAAGCGTAAATGATAAAGCAGTAGTAAGTGGTAACAATGTGGTTCAATTAAGATTCGATGACAGAAGATTACCTGAAGGATTATTTATGGTAAAAGTGAGTACTAACAAAGAGGTACTAATGAAGAAAGTATTCTCCAAAAATAATTAATAACCACCAAATTATTTATTAACTAAAGCGCCCTATGGGCGCTTTTTTTACTTCCTTTTGATAACTTAAATAAGACCTATGGGAGTTTCTGTAAAGCGAGTTTAATTTGTAGTGCCTTAAGAAAGAAACTGTTTACAGAGATATAAAATCTTTTTTTCTTTAAGAAGTGTAAGCTTTTTTAGATCTAAAATCCTGGAAAGCCATATCGATCATATCAAGGATAAAACTTTTGTTGTTTCATTTTGTTAGTTAACAAACAAAGCACTAACAAAAGCAACTAAAGTATGACACCTTATTTACACCTCTAAGGCTTCAATCCTAATGATTACAGAAATAATTACTTTCTGTATTGGGAAGTAAACCCAAAAAAGTACCTCAACCTATCTTTTTTAAACCCTAGTTCTAAAATAAGCAGGCCTGCTGTTATACCTATTCAAGAAAAGAATGATCCTGCTACCAATAGAAATTCTAACATCAAAATCAAAGAAGTGCTCTCCCCTATTTCTATAAGAGCCCTAATATATATCAAGCGTTTCAAGAACTCTTGACCAACAAAGGGAAGCATAAAAACACCTACATTGTTCAGTTCCATTTCTCATAGGAACTAAAAAATCACCATTAGCTACAAGGAGAATGTAATATAAAAAAGGAATGGCCTTCAAAATACGGGAAACCGTACCGCTTCTATAAATAGAACCATTATTTTTGACTTAGAAAAGGATAAAGGCTTTCAAGTAATAATTACTATTTAACAATGTTTCAAAAAGTATTGATATCAGATGACTTTGGCAGTATTAATCAAGGCGTGCTAAACGTGTTAGAGCAATTAGGTATTCCAGATGTTCAACAAGTGCAATACTGTGATGATGCCTATTTACAAATAAAGAGTGCTCTAAAGAATAAGGATCCTTTTGACCTATTCATTACTGATCTCAATTTTAAAATAGATCATCGGGAACAAAAGTACTCCTCTGGGGAAGCTATTATTGAGCAATTAAAAAAAGAAGTGCCGCAGCTTAAAATCATCGTTTACTCTGTAGAAGATCGATTGCAAAAAGTCAGACAGCTGGTCAATCAACTCGAAATAAGTGCTTACGTATGCAAAGGTAGAAACGGACTAGTTGAGTTATCAAAAGCCATTACGGCTGTTGATGACGACCACTTATTTTTATCTCCTCAAATTGAACAGGCGCTACAACCTAAAAACGATCTGGAAATAGATGATTACGACATAGAGCTTCTAAAATATTTGGCCTTAGGTCATCCTAAAGAAACGATCAGTGCACTTTTTAAAAATACGGGTGTTTCACCTAGTAGTTTGAGCTCTATAGAAAAAAGGCAAAGCAAATTATTTATTCAATTTAGTGCCAATAACGCAGCGCATCTAATCGGTATAGTTAAAGACCTTGGACTCATTTAATTAGACCAATTGAGGAAACCCGTAAGTTTTTTTTAAAATCGCTTCTTATGTTTGTATCATAAATTAGCCGCAAGGCTATTTCCTTAGGGGGAGACGAAGCACATACTGTTACAGTGTGTGCTTTTGTGTTTTTATAGGTTTCGCTTTCGCGAAAGCGAAATAAAATCAAATTAAGTCAATAACATGATACCTCAGCATTATAAAAAGGTTTTAAGTTAAAACCACTTCCCCAACAGATTTTAGTGGTCATCAACATGAACTTGATTTGCTGGCAATAAGGTGTTTTTAGGATGGCGGCCTTGTTGCCAACTGCTCAAATTTTCGACAGTGGTTTGTGCAATATTTGCCAGTGCCTCTTTTGTAGCAAACGCCTGATGCGGTGTGAGAAGAATACGATCCTGGGTAAGCATTTTATCCAGGGTTGCATCATGAGGCTTATTTTTTGACCTGTCGTAAAAGAACACACCACTTTCTTTATCGTACACATCTGTCGCATAACCGCTGATGCGGTTTTTATCCACATATTCCAGCACATCTTGGGTATGTACAACGGCACCTCTTGCTACATTAATCAATAAAGTTTCTTTCTGCATCAAATCGAGTTTTGACTTATCGATAAGATGAAACGTATCTGAAGTTAACGGAACACTTAAAATAATGACAACGCATTGTTCGATCAAGTTGTCCAAGTGAGTATAGGATACATAAAACCGTTTTTTAAGTTCCTCTTTTTCAAAAGGATCTACGGCCATAATACGACAACCGAATCCGTTTAAAATTTGTACAATAACACTTCCTATTTTCCCTGTTCCTATAACGCCTACTGTTTTATCTTTAAGATCAAATCCAATAAGCTTATCAAGGGTGAAGTTGTAATTTTGGGTTTGTTTTCGTGCAAGCGTCACCTTCCTATTTAAGGCTAACAAGAGCGTTATGGCTTGCTCTGCAACAGCATGTGGAGAGTAACCAGGTGAATTTGCTACTTTAATATCCAATCGTTTTGCGACTTTAAGATTGATATTATCGTGCCCCGCTGAGCGCAGCGTTATGTATTTCACCCCAAAATCCTTGAGCTTTTCCAGTACAATCCCACTGGCATCATCTGCAGAGAAAATAGAAATTGCTTCAAATCCTAGGGCCATCATGGCGGTGTTTGTGGTCAGCCTATCTGTGATGTATTTAAAAGTGTGTACGTCCTTATTTGCTTCCTCTAAAAAGGGGATTTCAAAATCTTTTGCAGAGTAGATAAGTGTTTTCATAATTAAAATTTAGAGCTACTGATTAACAGATTTTGTTCTTCAAGAGTCCATAAGAGCATTTTTATATATTCTTTAATGGCTTTTTTGTCAGAGTCTAATTTGGTCACATCTATCGATGCGCGCCATATCACTTGTCGCTCTTTCTCTGGGCAGATACAGTAAAGAACACTTTGCGCATGATATACCACATATTTCTCTATTTGATCTTCTTGGGTGTATAAGTCTTGGCTGGAATAATAATCACTTCCAAAATCCTCAAAGCTCCTGCTGAGGTTGCGATAGCTTTGTACTAGAGTTACCTTGTCTTCAGCACCTAGGACTTTAGAAACTAATATAGCATCATAACCCTCTAAAAGCAATTGAGTTTCCAGAGCTTCCAAATCTTCTTCTGTATAGGGTCTATCAGCTTCATAATCCATAAAAAAGGCATCGCTATTCAATGCATTGACACCTTTAGCTATAAGTTCATTCACGAGCCTTTTTTCAAAAACACTCCTGTTTTCCTTATCATTATATAACGCAAGCACCAGTACTTTCTGTGCTTGAAAGGAGTCTATCTCTGGATTTTTCCAGTTTTCTACTAACTCTGAATCTGAGCAACTAAACAATACAAAGCAAGACAGGACTGCAACATATAGGAATTGGTTTTTCATTATAAAAAAGTTTATTTATAAAATTTTGAGGGCTCCTCTGGGTATAGATGAATTCACAATTGGTTTCAATTTCTAGAATACAGCGCTTAAAAATAAAAAAGGAGACAAGTCCCTACTCCCCTATAAAATAGGAACTGTCTCCTAACGCATCCAATTGGATGGTTTTATTGTAACTTTTATACACTGTTTTAAAAAAAAAATCTGCATGAGGTATGAGATACCAGATACAAAAAGAACCTAAATGCTAATTCCATTTATTATATTGGGATAATAGCTGTCGATTGATCTTTTTAATCAATGTAAAAATAAAGGGTGTACACTTCAAAAAATATGATAAAAATCAGTTAGTGGATCAATTAGAGAAATAAAAATTCTATGATCTTAGATTTTAAACTTCAATGCGTACTACTTCGTTAAGTTCTGGAATATGTATGCGCCACTTTTTTTCTGTTTGTAGTTTTACACGTAAAGTGTCAGCAGCAGAAGCCTCACCATGAACGAGATAGGTCATATCAGGAGCTGATTCTAAATGGTCCAGCCAGTCTAGTAACTCACGTTGATCTGCATGTGCTGATAGACTCCTTAATTGATGCACTTGAGCCTTTACTGGAAAATACTTGCCATATAGCTTGACCTCATGAACGCCTTCTTGTAGGTGTCGACCTCGAGTTCCTTCTGCTTGATACCCTACTAGCAGTATTTGTGTACTTTCCATATCAATCATCTGTTTTAAATAGGTTAGCACCCGCCCACCAGTGACCATACCACTTCCTGCAATTACAATCTTAGGCCCTTGTCGATCTATAACTTCCCAAGTTTCTCTATATGATGTCACGATATTGATGTGATCACACATCGCATGATAATCTTCCAGGGACAGTTTGTGCCATTTAGGAAATTGTTCAAAAACAGCGAGTACGTTATTGCCCATAGGACTATCCGCATAAACGGGAACATTAGGTATTCTATTACGCTGGTACAATTTCCATAGAACATACATAAGGGTTTGTAAACGCTCTACGGCAAAAGAGGGAATAATAAGCGTGCCTCGATTCTCTATAATCTTGTTCACCAGTGCTATAATTTTATGTTCTGGCACCTCCTCCTCATGGAGTCTATCACCATAGGTGCTTTCTAAAAAAAGATAGTCGGCTCGCACTGGTTTTTCTGGAGGATCTAATAAATAATCGTTTGGCCTTCCTATATCACCTGAAAAAACAAATCGTTTCCCATAGATTTCCAGTTCAATAAAGGTCGCACCTATAATATGACCTACCGGTTGAAACCTACATGTTATATGTTGGCTTAATGTGATCCAACTTCTCTCTATTATAGGTTTAAAGAACCGCAGCGTGGCAGCAGCTTCTTTTTGATTGTAAAACGGCTTTGCAGGATGGTGTTTTGTATACTGTTCTTCATTAGCTCGCTTGGCATCCTCTTCATGAATTCGCGCACTGTCTTCTAGTATGATACGAGCAATTTCTAATGTAGGTGCTGTACCCATGATCGTCCCTTTAAACCCTTGTTGCACCAATCTAGGTAAATACCCAGTATGATCCAGATGCCCGTGAGTAACCAGCACCATATCAATAGCCGAAACATCAACAGGTAAATCCACCCAATTGCGCTCTCTGAGTTCTTTAAGACCTTGAAACATACCGCAATCGATTAAAATATGAACTTCTGGTGTTTCTAAAAGGAACTTAGAGCCGGTAACCGTCTTTGCTCCTCCTAAAAAGTGAATTTTTAGACTATGTTTTTCTTTTGGTGGTTTCATTACAAAGGAGTTTTATTTCATGAAGTATTTTTGTTTTTCTCGTAGCTGCAATTCCTAAATGATCCAAATAAAAGCGGTCGTTGAGTAATTGTTTACACAAGACTATATCTCTGCTCAGCAAGAAGTTTTTTTCTCGACTAGAAAGAAGTGTAGATACTGTAATGGGATAAAGACCTAATTGATCAATGCGGTCTTTAAGGCCGCTTTCTTTAGGATAATCCCAACTCAAAAGTTTTAAGCCTACGCAGTTTCCATAAGTAACAGCGTCTATAGTGAAACGAGTATTAGTAACCACCCAACCTTGTGTATGATTTTTATCAAGCTTGTTTTGTTTCTCTACAATATCCTGATATCTAGAATGTATATATAAAGGTATTTTTACATCGCAATTGCGCCCCTCTTCACCGTGAAATTTACATTCTATATATAATTTTTCAGTCCCTAAAGTGGCCACTACATCCACTTCATGCTTCACACATTTACCTTGCAACAGCTCTCCTATTTCTGTCTTATATCCAGAATAATAGAATACTTGACCTATAAATTTTTCAAACGGAAAACCTGTAGGACCCAACTCATAAATTGCCTTTTTAAGTTTGTATTTAGAAGCAAAAACCGATTTCTTCTTTCTGAGTAATTCATAGGCCTTATTGTAAATTTCACTGGTTGGAATCCCTTGGTACAATTCGTCTCTAACGACATCAAGAATGTGCTGCACATCCTTTTCAGTTGCTCCACTATGCCTTAGTGATGACCTCAATTTATCTAGGGAAAAAGCGACCTTTTCTCCAGATGATTTTTCTATAATAATATTAGAACTAGACAATAGCGAGTGTTTAAGATGGTTGATATGTTGTATAGGATTTTGTTTTTTTCCGCTTTCGCGAAAGCGACATAAAACAAAAAGCGCTATCGCAATGAGTTATAGGATGCTCTTGGAAAAAAGGGTATTCCAATGCTGCGTCCGAAAACTCCTGCGATCAATTGCGTAAATCGTGCATGACTAACAAGGGCACTTTACTAAACATACCTAGTTCTTTCACCATAGGTTTTGAAAATATATTATTAAAAAAGCTATGTTTTCTATTGATAAAAGCGACCATATCACTATTGCGACTTTCAACAAATCGCTGTACCCCATTTGCAACATTAGAGCCGCCGAGCTCGTGAAAAGTGAATGACGATCCTTCCAGACATTCTTCTAGAAGTTCTTTGTCTTCTTTTTGCTCCTTATCCAACTCCTGGTTTTCACTGACGTGCAATACGCATATAGTAGCGGCTTGAATTTGTGCGAGCTCTACCAGATATAACAACTCTCTTCTTTTGTAATGCGTTTTAAAACTAGTAGGAAAAACAATCTCTTTTAAATGTACCACACGCGCATCTAACGGAATACCGAGTATAGGACAAGTCCGTAATTCTTCCATAACCCTAACGGTGTTACTACCAAAGAGTCTATTCTCATAATCACTTGCTCCTTTTGTTCCCATAACGACAAGTCCTATGTCTCGCTTTTCTACCACTGAATGGATCGCACTTAAAGGATCGTTAAATTGAGAAACTGTGCTATAGCTGTGTTTATGGTTTTTCTCTCTAAAATCAAGCATGCTCATGACTTTTGCCAGTCCTTCTTCTGACTTTGCTTTTGCAGTATCATAAGAAAGAGTTCCAGGCTCTGAAACCATCATCTCACTGGTACTATATGCCGTGGAGCCATGAGCATTCAGTAAGTAAAAAACACATTCCTTGTCTTTAAAAAGGTCTGCAGCGTAAATGATGGCATTCCAAGCGTTTTTTGAAAAGTCTGTTGGAATAAGTATTTTCTTTTTCATTTTTAAGTCTTTAGATGGAGACATAAAATTAACTAGCCCACGAGTAGTTTACTATGATATTTGTCAGACGCTGTCTGGCAGTATAAGCAGAGGTAGCTCTAAATGAAAGCTGGCTTTTTCTACAAATGACGTTTTGAGTATGCTCTTTAAAAAGCTGTACTTATGGTGCCTGAGTACCAATAAATTAATATGGTGACTCTCACAAAATTCAGTAAGCGTTTCTTCTATTTCTTTATCACTGGCAATCCAGTGCGTGGTATAAGCTACTTCTTGTAATCTATTTTTAAGATTGGTATAATGCAGTTCTGCACCAGGAGCAGCCTTAGAAGGATGGTAAACATGTGCCAAGTGAAAATTTGACTGGTGTTCCTTTATTATCTTTTTTAATAAAACGAACTGATTTCTTTGATAATCATTTCTAAGATCTGCTGCATAAACGATGTTTTTAGGCAACATAAAGTCTGCCTTTTCAGGTATTAAAAACAGCGGAATAGGAGTGATGTTTTTGACCACCTTGACTGCTTGACTTCCTATAAAAATTTCTTTTAAACCAGAGGCTCCTTTAGTCCCCATAACGACAAAGTCGACATCCACGTTATCGATTAAATCATTGATAATATCATTCAAAGGTAATGCGCCGTAGTAGAATTCAACGATAAGAGTTATTCCTTCGCAATCCCTTATAATCTTATGTTTTACAATTTCTAGTTGATCATAAACCTCTGCTCTCATTTCATTTGCAATAGCATCATTTACACGAGTATCTAGTCTGCTTAAAGCTTCCGAAAGTTGGTCTCCATAGGAATGAACTAAGGAAATTTTACAAACTTCACTAGGAATTAATCGCGACGCATAAAATAAAGCATTGTATGCATTATCTGAGAAGTCAGTAGGTACAATTATAGATGCCATAATAGTTGTTTTAAGAGTTAAAGCTACACACTACTATTTTCATTTTCTATGCTAATCAACAGTTAGGAGTAGGTAGTATTAAAAATGGTAACGAAGTATGAAAAGTGATGTTTTTAACGATGGATTTTCCCATCAAACGATCAAAGAAATTCAAAGGATAGTCTATTAAAACCATGAAGTCAATTTCTAAATCTTCCTCAAATACATGAATGCAATTCTCTAAGGAAGAAAACTTAGGAATGACATGAAAACTACACGGAATATCTTTTAATATGGTTTTTAAATGCTGTAGGCGATCTTTTTCTAAAGTACTCAAGTCTGGATTGCTATATACTTGAACGAGGTGTAAAGTTGCTCCCCATATTTTTGAGAGTTGGAGTAAGGGCTGCAACACTGCTTTGCTATAACTTTTCTTAAAATCTGTTTCTAATCCAATTTTTTTTAGAGTATTAAAGCTTGCCTTTTCAGGTATAATAAGAATAGGGATTTCTTGTTGTAAAGAGACGACGCTATAGGTAACACTGCCTAAAAATATTTCTTTAAGTCCTGTAGCACCTTTACTTCCCATAATGATATAGTCGTATGCTTCCTTTTCAAAAGCAGCTATCCCTTCCGTGAGATGTCCTTCATAAGCCTGCATCGCATACTGATGCAATTCTGGCTGGTTTGTTTTAAGAATTTGGGATTGAAGGGCGTTTAATCGTTGAACAGACTTTAGCTTCCAGTCTTGATAGATGGTAGCTAAGCGTTGTGGACTGATATTACCCAGCATCTGAAGGGCAGTGGGCTCATAAGCATGAAATAAAGTAAACTCTACCGCTACTTTTGAAAACAGCTGTTGCGCATAAGATAATGCGTTATAGGAGTGTGTACTAAAATCTGTGGGAAGAAGAACTCGCAACATCATTATGCTTTTTTATAATGTGGCAAAATCAAAAAAGGAACATCAGAGTGATGTACTATTTTTTGAACCATTGGCGTAAAAAGTAAATTCTCAAAAAAGTTGTGTTTATTATGTACCAGTGCCAGTAGTTCTATGTTGTGTTCAGATTTAAAGTCTTCCATCGCATCTAACACTTCCACTCCTTTTACAACATGTGTGATAGAAGTATCTTTTTTAAAGAAGGCTTTTAGGGCTTTTTGATTTTCAATTTGCTGCTCTGTGAGGTGTACACCTTGAAAAACATTTAAAAATATCAACCTAGAAGTGTTTTTTGAACACAACTCTTCTAATAAAGCCAATCCCTTTTGATGAGTGTCTGTTTTAAAATCTGTTGTGAAAAGTATGTCTTTAGGGCTGCTGTAAGCATAGCCTGCTGGCACTCCTATGACAGGAATTTTTGCATCCTTTATAACATGCATGGTCTGTGAACCAATGAAGACTTCTTTTAACCCAGAAGCCCCCTTAGTCCCCATGACTATAACATCAATACCAAGGTTTTCTACCTGTTCTTCCACCTCTACAATCAACATATTAAAAGAGGAAACCCCATGGAAAACATGCTTGGTATCGGGGAATTTTAAAGCGACCTCATCTATTATTTTTTGCACTTTTTTTTCTGAGGTATGCTTAAAAATTTCTCCTATTTCCATATTCAGACCAGGATCCATTCCATAAGCTGTTGCAGAGTATAAGGCTACGGGTTCATATGTATTAAGTACATAAAAAACACAGTCTTCACCTCTAAAAAGCTGTACAGCATATTCAATAGCATTTAAAGAAACATCAGAAAAATCAGTAGGTAACAGGATATTTTTCATAACAGAGTGTTTTATCTAGGTAGATTTTGAAGTATTAGAAAAGGAATTTTTAAATTCAGGCTTAACGAATCTATAGTTGGTAATTGCAGGAAAGACTCCAAAAAAGAATGTTTTGAATTTACTAGTATTAGTAGATCTATATGGTTTTGAGAGATCAAATTATTGATGACTGTAGTAGGAACACCTAAATCGTGATGCTGGTATGTTATTTCGCTTTCGCGAAAGCGAGACTCTACTAAAGCCTTGATTTGTAGCTGACGCTTTGATAAGGAATCAAATTTTGCCATATGGAGTAACCTTAGCTCTGAGCCATGGTGGAGTGCCATACTGCTTATAAGATCTAGCTCCCTATTTTTAAATGGGATCAATAATTCTGAAGGTAATAAGATATGGTCAGGGCTTTTAAACTCCAACTCTAATGGAATGGCCAGTACTGGACATTTCACCTTTTTTATCACCTGTAGTGTGTTACTGCCAAAGCTTAACTTGCGGTCTGCTGTCCTTCCTTGGGTTCCCATAACGACTAGGTCAGCGTTTTGAATATCTACTAGATCATTCAACTGAGTAATGAAGTTGCCACAAATAACTTTAGTTTCAAAATTATGAAGTGGGTTATCCGTTAGATACTCCACTCGTTCGAGTAGGTGATCCATTTGATCGTCAAATTCTTTTAGTTGATGTTGCTCTTTCTCTTCATAAGTATGAACTATAATAAAGGTAGCCTCCTCGTTATTAAAATACTGCAAGGCGCAAGATAAAGCGTTAAAAGCATTCTCTGAAAAATCGGTAGGGATGATAATAACTCTCATAGTAAGGTTGGATTTTATTATTCCAAAACTAGAGGCTGTCCCGATTTAAAACTATGATTTTAATCAGTTCTAAGTGACAACATTTATCATTTGACTAACGAGAGCTTATTCATGAATAATCAAAAAAGGCACTTCCTCATGATAATCCCTACCTCGTTCTTTATTTTTTAAAAACAGTATATGTTCTAAAATATGGATGTTTTTGGCAAATAAAATAACCAGATCTACGTGATTTCTATTGATATAAAATTGTAGCGCCTCATCCATGGTTTTATTGATAACAAAATGAAAACTATGGGGGAGATGACCTAAGGTACTTTGCAAAAAAGATTTGTTGATATTTTGAGTTTCTGTTAAGGCATGGCTGTATTTATGAAGTTGCAAAATATTAAGATGGCTATCATTATCCTTGACAAATTTTACTAAGGTATTTGTGGAACGCGCCCGATGCATAAAGTTAAAATCAGATAGAAGCACTAATTGTTTTGGTCGCTCACATTTAAACTCTTTTGGCAGCACAAGAATCGGGCATTTTACTCTGGTAATGATATCTTTAGCACGGCTTGTCTCCATACTTTGATTTAAAATAGCTGGACCTTCAGTTTCGAGCACGATTAAATCTATATCATAATCCAAAACGGCTTCTTTTATATTTTCTATAAAACTTCCTTTCCATGGTAATGAAAAGATTTTTTGATGAGGAGCCAAAAGCCCTTCAAGGGCTTTTAGTTGTGTTTTTAAATTTAGATCTTTAAGCTCCCGTTGAGTGTCATGTGCCTCTGTTTTAAGATCTGCCACCGTTGTATAGATGAGGTAAAAACGCATTCCTGCCTTTGGGTACATGGATAGCACACACCTAACGGCCTTCCATGAAGGACTTGTGAAATCTATCGGGATAAGGATATGCTTCATTGCAAACACATTTTTAAACACAAATGTATTTGCCTAAGCCTTATGAATTGATGATAAAAATCAGTTGTGGATTATTTAATACCAAATAAGTTTTTAAAAGAGCACTATTCTATATGTTCTAGCTTTTTTAGATGGAGAATTCTAATATTGCGCCCTTCAATTTCAATAAGACCTTCTTTCTTAAATCCAGATAAGGTACGTATCAAACTCTCTGTGGCAATACCGGCAACACTGGCAAGATCGTTACGAGCTATACAAATATTTTCATCGGTATTTTTATCGAGTACTTGTGCAAATTGCAAAATGGTTTGTGCTGTTTTCTTTCGTACCGAGCTATAGGCCATTTGCAATAATTGGTTTTTAACCCCTGCAACATCATCTGTTAAGAGTTGTAAGAGTTCCATCGAGATATTCTTACTGTTGCCGAGTACTTCTCTGAGTGTAGACTTGAGAACCCCGACAACGGTTACATCTTCTAGCGCCTGTGCTGATTCTTGATAAGCAACATTATCAAGAAGAGATGTAAAACCTAAAAAGTCATCAGCTTTATGCAGTGCTGTGGTCAACTCTTTCCCACTTTTATCTATTTTATATGTTTTAACGACTCCCTTTAAGATGAGGTAAATTCTAAAAGAACGACCACTTTCCTTATAAATATGCTCTCCTTTTTGAAAGGTATATTCTTCTCCTTCATCATCAAAAAAGTTCTTCAACTCGTTAAGGTTGCGCAATTGATCTTCTTGAGATGTCGATTGTGTTGCCGCCAATATATTTTTAAGAATAGTAGCTTTTGCTATTCTACTCTCTATAGCGTTTACCAATTCTTCTTCCTCAAATGGCTTGGTTAGATAATCGTCTGCGCCAAGATCCATTCCCTTGCGTATTTCTTTATGCTCTGTTTTTGCAGATAAGAAAATAAAAGGAATTTGATTGGTACTCGTGTCTGCTGATAATGCCTCTAGAACCCCATAGCCATCTACCTCTGGCATCATAATATCACAAAGAATCACGTCCGGACAGTTTTGTTTTGCAAGAGTGATACCTATGCGACCATTAGGTGCAGTCGTCACTTCAAAATTTAATAGTTCTAGTAACTCTGCCGTGTTTTCTCTTAAGGCAGTATCGTCTTCAATAATGAGTACTTTTTTCATGATACACTAGTGTTTATAACTGGGATTAAGATACGAAAAGTGGACCCTTTACCTGCGCTACTAATAAATGAAATAGTAGCATCTAAATTTCTTAAGTGATTTTGAACAATATTAAGACCTATTCCTGTTCCTGGGGTGAGCAACACATTCTCTGCTCTAAAGTAGCGATCAAAAATAGAGTGCTGCTCCTGTTGTGGAATACCTATACCTTGATCTTTAATTTTAATTTCTAGATGTTCGGGAAGTTCATTTACTTCTATGATTACCAGACTGCCCTCTCCAGAGTATTTTATGGCATTGTGGATAAGGTTACTTAAAGATAGTTCGAGAATTTTTTCATCAAAGGCTATGATGATATCCTCAGCATTTTTAGGATATTGAATGTTCTGACCTTCTTTAAGATGCATATTAGCATCATAGACGACTTCATTGAGTACTTTGCTTAATGGGAATGATGTGGTTTTATAAATAGCTTTACCCGTGTCTAATCGCTCTAAAGACAGAAAATCGTCTATAATGGTATTGAGGTATTTTACTTTACTTTTTATGGTATTAAGATGTTTTTCTCTTTTTTCTTGTTGTTCTTCGGTTGTATATTTTCCAATCAATGTCGCAGAGGTCAGAATACCACTAATAGGAGTTTTAAACTCATGTGAAACCAATGATAAGAATTTAGTCTTTAATTCATTGAGCTCTTTTTCTTTTTGTAAGGCTTCTTTAGTATTGTTTTCTGCATGGATACGCAAGCTTACCTCCTTTTTCAATTGTTCTACAGCTTTGTTTAAGGAATCGGTACGTTCTTCAATTTTCTCCTCTAGATGGTCATTAAGATCAGCTATTTGCCTTTCGTTTTCTTTGCGTACCGTGATATCGGTGACAAGTGACATGACGTAGCGATGATTGTGCAATACAAATGGATTCAAACCAGCCTCTACTGGAAATTGAGTTCCGTCCTTGCGCAACCCAAAGAGATCTCTTCCATTTCCCATTTCTCGTTTTTGGCTGTGATCCATAAAACCATGGAAATGAGAATGATGTTCTTTATGATAAGAGCTAGGAATTAGAGTATGGAGGTGTTGACCTTCTAATTCTCTTTTCTCATATCCAAAAATTGTTCTTGCAGAGGCATTTGTTGCCACAATAATTTGAGCAGAATTGACTACCACGATTCCCTCTGAAGCCCCTTCAAATAAAATAAGAAAAGCTTCATCTATACTCTCTTCAAAAAAACCCATATTTCAAAAATACGAATAAAGAGTTATTATTTGTAATAAAAAAATAGGGCTATAAATAACTAGGCATTAAATAGATAAGTTTTAAAATATTCCTTGATTGCATTTATTGCTTGATGTACCTGTTGACTCGACTGACGAGTCACTTCTATAATTTCGGGAATGTTAAGGTGAAAATGAATATACAGGGATGCAATGTTCCTATAGGATGCTGGTAAACTATTAATCATTTCATTTGCTTGCTGGCTCGTCCAAGTTTGCGTGCGTCCTTTATCTAAATGTTCCTCTATGTTATGAGCTGACTCTACTTCAAAAATGGTCTTGAAATTTTCCTTATGTGTCGCGTATGAAATATCATCCAATTCTTCTTCTAGGATGATATCCCCGTCTAACTGTGTTGCCATTTTTTCTCTCATCCTATCTCTTTCTGCCTTTGCATAATCATCAATATTCTCCAGAGATTCATGTATGCTATGTTCCTTCTCTTTAGCTTTTTCTAAAAGCAAGTTCAATTCTTTAAAGAGAAAAATATAAAATTCATCATCAGTTTTAATCTCATCAAAAGCATGGTAGGTGGCTATAAATAGATCGTCTATAAAGTCATCTACTTTATAAAAATTGGAAAGTAATATGCCACTGTGTTCCATCTCCCTTAATTGTGCATTGATATACCTCCCCATCTCTGGAATAGAATTCAGAAAAAGAGCATAAAATGCTTTTGCATCATCTCTTAATTTAAGAAGTTCTAGTTTCTTGTAATTGCGCTGTACCAGTATGCGATAACTTTTGATCCTAAGAATGCGTTTGCGAGCTTTCATGCTGATGTATTTAACGATTACTCTGTAAAACTGCACACAAATGAGTCATTTAGCAATGACAAAAATCATAGATTCTGCTAGTGACTTGATTTAGTTTTGAAAGAAATATGTAGATCATGAAGTCAAATATTAAAACAACAGAAACCTTCTACCACAACTTAGGTAAACTGTTTTATGCCGTTGCCTTTGCAGATAAAACGGTGCGTAAAGAAGAAGTGGACACCCTGCGGGAGTATGTGAAAAAACATTGGTTGAGCTATGATGATTTAAAGGATGTATTTGACAGTGATGCTGCACACCTCATAGAAATCGTTTTTGAAGGAGTTCAAGCTTTTGAGGAAACAT
The DNA here is from genome assembly GCF_002831625.1 of Nonlabens sp. MB-3u-79. Lineage (NCBI taxonomy): Bacteria > Pseudomonadati > Bacteroidota > Flavobacteriia > Flavobacteriales > Flavobacteriaceae > Nonlabens > Nonlabens sp. MB-3u-79. Next base: position 2,984,225 of record NZ_CP025116.1, read on the forward strand.
CAAAAGATATGTTGGATGCCTTTATTTCTTATAAAAACCAACAGCCTCATCTGTTTACTGAAAAAGTGAATCAACTTATTATAGAAACATCAAAGGCTATCGCTTATTCCTATGCTGGAATTAACAAGTCAGAACTTGTCATAATCAGTCAATTGGAAATAGAATTGAACAGACACTAATTCTTCTTAAATGGAATTTATAGATTACTATAAAATATTAGGCCTTTCAAAAACTGCAAAGGAGAGCGACATTAAAAAGGCTTATCGCAAGTTGGCACGCAAATACCATCCAGACCTCAACCCCAATGACAAAGAGGCCGAACGTAAGTTTAAAGAACTAAACGAAGCTAATGAAGTACTCAGTCATCCAGAAAATCGGAAGAAATACGATAAATATGGGGAGAACTGGCAAAATGCTGAGGCCTATGAACAGGCACAAAGACAACAACAAAGAAGCTCTCAACAACGCACCTATGGAGGACAGCACAACTACAATGAAGAAGATTATTCCGACTTTTTTGAATCTATGTTTAGCGGTGGCCAGCGACAAAGAGCTGCTTACCGAGGTCAAGACTTCCATACCGAATTGCACCTCGATCTTATGGATGTCTATACCACTAGTAAAAGAACACTTACTGTAAACGGAAAAAACATAAGGATTACCATTCCTGCTGGAGTTACCAATGGACAAACCATAAAGATTAAAAATCACGGTGGGAAAAGCCCGTCAAATGGTCCTAAAGGAGACTTGTTGATCACTTTTATCATCAACAACAATACTTCCTTTCACAGAGAGCAAGCAGATTTATTTATCACTCAAAAAATCCCTTTACTTACTGCCGTATTAGGTGGCTCACAGCTTATCAAAACTATAGATGGTCAGGTAAAACTTACCGTTAAAGAAGGTACTCCAAATGGCACCAAAGTCAAATTGAAAGGAAAAGGATTCCCCAAGTACAAGCAAAAGGATGCCTATGGAGATTTGTATGTGACTTACCAAGTAATGGTTCCAAGCGCGCTTTCGCAAAAACAAAAGGAATTGTACCAAGAACTTTTAAAACTGGAAGACTAATGGAAGATAACAGCCTCATACCAGCAATAGATTTTTGCACAAGCCATCGAGTAAAAATCGAATTAGTACACACCCTAAATAAACAAGGGCTTATCGAAGTCATAACTCATAAGAAGCTCCTTTTTATACCAGAAAACCAGGTCAAAAAACTAGAGCGAATTTTAGTGTTTCACAGAGAGCTAGACATCAATCTAGAAGGTGTTGAAACTATTTTGTCTCTGCTACAACGTATGGAATCTATGCAAGAGCACATACTAGAATTAGAAAATAAACTTCAAAGATTTTTATAATGACAACACCTACAAATCATTTGATAACATTATGGATAGCATCCCGTACGAGACTAGAAAACCAACTCGATGTGATAACTGCCTATGACCTTAAAAAGAAACTCGCTCCATCCCCCAACAGTGTGGGCTATTTATTACAACATATCGCCGAAGTAGAATTGCTTTTTGCGAAAAATGTTTTTGGCAAAAAGGATATCAAAATAATTGCCCATACCGTCATTGCCAAAAAGGATACTGGAGAATGGACTGATTTAGAAAAAATACGTTCACTACTAAATCTATCTCGTAACATCTTAATGAACATCCTTTATATGCAAGAGGAAGAAGATTGGGGTAAAAAAATAGTGACTAAAGAATTTGGAACAAAAACAAAGGCACAAGCTCTAGGTCGTATCCTCTCCCATACAGCTTATCATGCTGGACAATTAGGCATACTGCTTAAATACGGTTCTGTTACACATTAGCGCATGGAACTGATGGATAAAAACAGGGATGGATCTTTATATATCTTTTTTGTTAAGGTATAACAGCCTGGCGATCGCATCGAGATTAACGGTATCAACGGCGATGTCATAGATAGCAATAGCATGTATACCACGATGATGGAAATAGGGGAATGGGTCAGCTCAGATCATCACTATGCTGGAAGAATTGCAAAAAATGATAAGCTACAAAAGCTTTAACATCAGAGACTGATTAAAATCATATTCTATTTCTTCTGCTACAATTATCTTAGAGCTTTAAATACATCTGAATGAAGACCATCATCATTATCTTTTTTGCCCTACTTTCTATCTCAAGCTGCAAACAACAAGTTGATGAAGAGAAAACCCCTCCTCAAATTATAGGAGTTGATGAAGATGCTATGCATACAAATCCAGCAGACTCCATGTATTTCATCAATAAAAAAATACAGGAAAAACAACTTAGAAGCCAACTGTTAAAAAAAGAAGGGCTGATCGGAGTAGAAAATAGTATTCCCGCTATACAAGGACTAGTAGAGTCTAAAAGCATCTATAAAGACGCTGACGATTACCTGCTGGATTATACCTATCCGTACCTCAATGAGCGTATAGACCCTGGCTACCAAAAATTTAATGACTTCTTTGCCAAAAACTACCTCAATACGGAGCGTACTATAAATGAAATTCTAGAGGATAATGAAATCATTTGTGATACATTGAGCATTCCGCGATTTAGAGATCAACGCATCATCAATTACAAATTAAAATCTGCTCAAAATAATTTGATAAGCATTCTTCTATACAAAGAAAACTATTACTCAGGCATGTTACATTCTACTTATATGTTTGATTGCATCAATTATGACTCAAAGAATCAAGAGTTCATTTACTTTGATAATTTCTTTATAGAGGGATCTGAAAAAATGGTGTATGACTTGATCAATAAAACCATCTTTGATAAGAGGTACACTGGCGACGTCTATGCGGACTGCTGGCAACTGTCAGCAGACGATTTTATGATTTATAAAAACAACTTTGTCATCAGTGAAAATAACATCGCCTTCTATCTTGACGACTGCATCATTTGTCCAGCTTATACGGGAGAGTACAAAGTAGTCATTCCTATCTCCCAGATAACACACCTTATTAGAAGTCATCATAAATCCTTGCTCCTTTAAATGAAAACCAACGGCTGTTTTAAACCAACTGATTTTATATTGTGAAAAGTAATTTTAAAAATATCATTAATTCTGATATACCGGTTCTAGTAGATTTTTTTGCTAACTGGTGTGGCCCTTGTAAAATGCTTATTCCCATACTAGCAGAAGTTAAGAAAGAACTAGGTGGCACTATTAAAATTATAAAAGTAGACGTAGATAAAAACGAATCTCTTGCCGCACAATTTCAAGTACGAGCTGTTCCTACTCTTTTACTTTTCAAAAAGGGAAAAAAGGTCTGGAGACAGTCTGGCGTTCTCCAAAAAGCAGATTAAATCCATATCATAAAACCCTCATGAATCCTATCAACACCTATATAGATCATACCCAACTCAAAGCAACAGCAACTCCTGAGGAGATTTCTCAGTTATGTAAAGAAGCAGTAGCACACCAGTTTTATGCTGTGTGTATTGCTGGTTTTTATACCGCTTTCGCGAAAGCGGAATTAGAAAAAACATCTGTAAAAATAGCAACTGTAATTGGGTTTCCATTAGGAGCAGATACGACGGCAACCAAGGTGTTTGAAACCCAAGAAGCTATTGCAAATGGAACTCATGAAATTGATATGGTCCTCAACATAGGAGTGTTAAAAGCAGGATATTTAAAACAAGTAAAAGAAGACATCGCAGCGGTGCGCAAGGCCTCACAAAATGAAGTTCTCAAAGTAATATTTGAAAACTGTTACCTGACAGAGCAAGAAAAACGCAACGCTTGTAAGATTTGCTTAGATACTGGAGTAGATTTTATAAAAACCTCAACTGGATTTGGCACAGGTGGAGCTACCGTAAAAGACATCAAACTCATCAAGGCAGAAGTGGGTGATCGCATTAAAATAAAAGCCTCTGGTAAAATAAAAACCTTAGAAACTGCACTTCAATACATAGAGTTAGGTGCTGATAGAATAGGAACCTCCTCTGCTTTACAAATGATAAAGAAATAAAGCATTCCTCCTCCACACATTACATCATAAAAGCTAAGCAATATGAGCACCCATATAGAAGCCAAAAACGGCGAAATAGCAGCAACAGTACTTCTTCCTGGAGATCCTATGCGAGCTAGATGGATCGCAGAAAACTTTCTAGATCATGCCACATGCTACAATAATGTTCGAGGCATGCTAGGCTATACAGGTACTTACAAAGGAAAACAAGTATCTGTTCAAGGAACTGGTATGGGAATACCTTCAGCACTTATCTATTGTCATGAATTAATTAATGATTACGGAGTTAAAAACTTGATACGTTTAGGCACTGCAGGATCCTATCAAAAAGATATAAAAATCAGAGACATTGTAATTGCCCTGGCCGCCAGCACTACATCTGGAATTAATAAGCAACACTTTCAAAATGCCCAATACGCTCCTACCGCAAATGTTGATTTATTTCTCAAGGCCTGTCTTTATGCAAAGAATAACAACATACCCGTTAAAGCCGGTAATGTACTCTCCACAGACGAGTTCTATGAAGAGGATCCTGACAGCTATAAGAAATGGGCAAATTATGGCGTGTTGTGCGTAGAAATGGAGACCGCTGGAATTTATAGCATCGCTGCAAAATATCATGTGAAAGCACTAGCCATACTCACTATTTCTGACTCGCTTGTTACAGGAGAACGCACCACAGCCGATGAGCGAGAAATGACTTTTAAAAAAATGGTAGAGATCGCACTTGGAACTATATAAAGGGCTTGCCAATTATTTTTAGTGCGCTTTAAACGCCTGATTGCGCTTGTTCAGCTGTCTATCTAAGTCAGAGACTGTTTCTTTCATAGCCGCTTCAAAATGAACCTCTTTAGAACTCGCAAAAAGTCTTGGACCAGGCGCACTTAACTCTATCTCGCAAATAGCATTTTCTTGTTCACTAGTATTGCCAACTTTAAAAAACACTTGCGCTCGTATAAGCCATGGATACTTAGCATTTAACCTATCAAGTTGGTCTCTGGTTGCAGCACTTAAAGCTGCACTTTCTTCAAATTTTACGTATTGGAAGCTAATAGTCATAACAGTCGTATTTATGATAAAACTAAGAAGTCTCAGAGGTATGGACTATGATAATTATCAGATAAAGGAGTTTGTATTTTAGTGACAAAGACAGGCATGGTGAAGCATTTCATGACAGTGTACTGATCCAAGAGCTAAAAACTTTTCTGTTTAAAAGGTATGCATCAATGCAGCTGTTATGGACAGGTATTTTAATGCTATAGTTCCTGAGACCCCATCAATTATATAATCATTTGATAGGCTGGAAAAACGCAATTCTGGTAAGAAAAACCAGTTTTCAGTGAGCTCGAGCTCCCAGCCTATTCCCAACTGGCTTCCAACAGATGCATCTGTATCGAAGTTAAATAAAGCATCGTTGCTTTTTGATGTTATAGAACTAAACAACAGTCCAGCACTTAAATAAAAAGGATTGTTTTGATGAGGTGAAATTTTAAAAAAGTACCTGCCACCTAGTAAGACCCCAAATTGTCTCAGCTCCATTATTTGTTCTTCAGCATTTTCTTCATTGTCAAAAAGATTATAAGTAAATCCTGCATATAATTGAAATGGATCGGTCCACCTATATCCCGCAGTGAGATCTAGTCCATTCCCGATGCGCAAAGGTCTATTAAAAACGTTGACAGTGGGAATATGAAGGGAAGGTCTAAAAGTGACACTCCATGCTTCTTGAGAGAGGCAAGTGCTCCCTATCACAAACATCAAAAGGAATAAAATTTTCTTCATAACCATATATTTTAACAACTCCCTTCAAAATTATTGTCTTAGCTCTCTTAGAACTATGACTAATCTCATGATTCAAAAGGAACCTGCTTATCAGGTGGATGGTTTTAGGTAGACTTAAACCTCATTAGTTTTTGTATGTTAAGGCATTTATTTGTGTGTCTCGCTTTCGCGAAAGCGGAATCTAAAACAGGCGTACAACAACTCTTGCCTATAGAGGTGATATTTATCATTCTTAAGCTGGTTGATCTTATTGATATTTGAGTTTTAATAGAATAATGAAAAGATGAAATTAAGCTGTCTAATCAGTTGCTTATTACTACTAGGCTGTACTAGTGAGAATACCAAAGTATTTCCAGAACGCACCAACATAACAGAATCGGTTTATGCCTCTACCACCCTGCAACCCGACAGCTTATATAAAGTGTATTCGAGTGTACAAGGAATTTTAGATACACAGTTTGTTCAAGAAGGTGACCAAGTAGAAAAAGGTGATGCCATTGCACAAATAAAAAACACCTCCTCTACTCTTCAAAGATCAAATGATGCATTATCCTTTACACTCGCACAACAGCAATATGTCGGGAATATCTCGGTTCTAAAAACATTAAAAAATGACATTAAAAGCGCTGCGCTTAAACACAACAACGACTCTATTAATTTTTACAGACAAAAACGATTGTGGGAAAGCAGTATAGGTTCTAAAGCTACCTATGAAAATAAAAAACTGACCTATGAGCTTTCTAAAACAGCTTTAGAATCTCTTAAAAAGAAGTTTGATTTGACCCAAATAGAGTTAGAAACTCAAATGAAACAAGCCCAAAATAACTACAAGAACTCCATAGCAAATGCTCAGGATTTTAAAATTACTAGTGAGATCTCTGGTACGGTATATGGGTTTTATAAAAAGCCTGGCGAACTAATAAATACCCAGGAACCTATAGCCCTAATAGGAAGTAATCACAAATATATCATAGAAATGTTGGTGGACGAAAAAGACATTGTTAAAATAAAAAAGGGACAGTCGGTACGAGTGCTACTAGACGCTTATAAAGAGAGATTGTTTATTGCTACGGTATCAAAAATTTACCCTAAAAAAGACGAACGCACACAAACATTTCTGGTAGAAGCCCTTTTTAATGAACCTCCTAGTGTTTTATATCCCGGACTTACCGGTGAAGGCAACATCATCATCGCACAAAAAAAGGATGTATTGATCATTCCTAAATCCTACCTAATCGGTAACAACCAAGTCCTCACAGAAGGCGGAATGGTAGAAATAGAAACCGGCTTGGAAAACATGGAAAGCATGGAGGTAGTATCTGGCATTACCGAACAAACACAACTTATAAAAAAGAGCGATGATTAATTGGTCTGTCATATTAAGTATTGCAAAAACACATCTCCTCAGCAGATTTAAACAAACTGCTGTGGCCGCGTTAGGGGTGACATTTGGGATAGGTTCTTACATCACATTAGTTTGTTTTATGACAGGTCTGAACGGCATGTTGGACAGTCTTATTCTTAATCAAACACCACATATACATGTCTTTAATGAGATTGAACCATCACAAAGACAGCCTATAAGTTACGATGATGCACTGGTGAATGGCTTCAACATCGTTCACTCCATTAAGCCCAAACAAAACCAGCTGCGCATTACAAATGCTTTGCCGCTCCTGCAATACCTGAACAAAAATCCAGACATATTAAGTGTATTACCCCAAGTTAAAACCCAAGTCTTTTATAAATCTGGAGCCATAGAAATAGGTGGCTTAATTACAGGAATAGATCCATTAAAAGAATCTCAATTTTCTAATCTTGATGATTATATTTTAAATGGCTCTTCTCAGAGTTTGATAAATAGCAGTAATGGTATTTTACTAGGTTCTGGAATTGCAAAGAAGATGGCCCTTAAAGTTGGTGACCGTATTCAAATCATGACACCTAGTAACGAGTTGCTTTCTTTAAAAATTGTAGGATTATTTCAAACAGGAATTGCAGAAATAGATGATAGTAGAAGCTATACTAAAATATCCAAAGTGCAACAGATTTTAATGCAACCTAAAAATTACATTACCGATTTAAACATCAAACTTAAAGATATCACACAAGCTTCTAGAATTGCCCAAGAAATAGCGGCACAATACCATCTTAATGCTGTTGATATCAATACCGCAAATGCACAATTTGAGACAGGTACTACCATACGTAATTTAATTACCTATGCCGTCTCCATTACTTTATTGATCGTTGCTGGTTTTGGGATTTACAACATTCTCAACATGCTTATTTATGAAAAAATGAATGACATCGCTATTCTAAAAGCTACTGGTTTCTCTGGTATAGATGTACAGTACATTTTTATGAGTCAGGCGTTAATTATAGGCATTATAGGTGGTATTCTAGGTCTTTTATTAGGTCTAGGATTAACGCTTCTTATTGACCAGACCCCTTTTAATACTGAAGCCCTTCCGACCATAACGACCTATCCTATCAACAACAACCCTGTATTTTATTTGATAGGAATCGTATTTGCTCTTTTTTCCACCTTTCTAGCAGGCGTATTACCATCGAGAAAGGCTAGAAATATTGATCCCGTATCTATCATAAGAGGCCAATAATATGAAATACATTCTCGAAGCCCGAAATATCGATAAATATTTTAAAAAACCCATGTCTTTTCAAGTTCTTAAAGACATTTCCTTCGGTATCAAAAAAGGAGAATTTACATCGATCATGGGTAAATCTGGTTGTGGAAAATCTACCTTATTGTATATTCTCTCCACCATGGATACCGACTATAAAGGAGCCTTGTATTTTAACAACAGCCTAATTACAGGTCAGGATAAAAAGTTCTTATCTCGTTTTAGAAATGAGCACATAGGTTTTGTATTCCAGTTTCATTATTTACTAGCTGAATTTAGCGTACTAGAGAACGTCATGTTACCTGCAAAAAAATTAGCTAAATTTTCCAATGAGGAAATAGAATTTAAAGCAATCGAAAAGCTGAGAATGTTAGGGATTGAAAAACTGGCTCTTAAAAAAGCTTCACAAATATCTGGTGGTGAAAAACAGCGGGTAGCTATTGCCAGAGCTCTTATCAATGAACCTTCAATTATTATGGGGGATGAACCTACAGGTAATTTAGACAGTCACAATGCATCAAATGTTTTTGATATTTTTAAAGAGCTGAGTCTAAATGACGGGTTGTCATTACTCATCGTCACGCATGACCATGATTTTGCAAATAAAACAGATCGTATTATCGAGATGAGTGATGGTCGTATTATTGATGGTTTATCATAAGTGTTGCATATGTAAGCTAGACTGCTGCTGCTATAAAAATAGGCCTCCCTTAATGTATAGCGCATACAACACAGATGTTACAACCGCTATTTAAAATATGAAATAGAATTTATAATAATTAAAATAGTCACTCATGAAAATAGGATTGGCACTTTCTGGTGGTATCAAAGGCATTGCTCATATAGGCACCCTCAAAGCAATCAATGAACAGGGTATTAAAATAGATCAGATCTCAGGAACCAGTGCTGGAGCTATAGTAGGCGCCCTGTATGCAGCAGGACATTCTTGGGAAGATATTTTAGAGTTCTTTACTCAAACTTCTGTTTTTGATATTAGTAAGTTTGCTTACGGCAAGCCTGGATTTATAGACACTATAAAGTTTGAGAAAGATTTGAGACATTACCTACCAGATAATTCTTTTGAAAAATTAAACATACCTCTCACCATTACAGCCACCGAAATTAAAAGTGGAAAGTTAAAAGTTTTTCAACAAGGCGAGCTTATACAACCGATCCTCGCCTCATTCGCTTTCCCAGGTGTTCTCACGCCCATAGAGATCGATGGTACTTTCTACTTTGACGGTGGCGTGATCGATGATTTTCCAGTAGAGTATTTAATGGATTCGTGTGATTATATCATAGGATCTTATGCAAATCCATTGACTGATATTTCTATAGCATCTTTAGAACATTCCTATCAAGTTCTCAATAGAGCCTTTGAAATAAATCTGCATCATCGAGCACATAAGAAATTTCATAACTGTGATATTCTGATATGTCCGCAAGACTTGTCTCATTATACCACATTCAGCATACGTAACATCAATAACATATTTGAACTGGGATATCGAGAAGCTCATCAACAACTCCTACACTTTAAAAATAAACTAGAATATTAAGGAGTAGAGATAGGTGTATAAAATTGAGATTTATCTTTTATAGTAGCAAATAACTATTCTAAAGATCAGCGCACACGGAATAGGTGGTAATTTCTGCGTTCCTTAATCATATTCAAATTCTGAAACTTTATATTAAGCCCTTTTTATCTGGGCCTGATCCTATTTCTCAAAAAAAGGATCCTACTTATTCCAAAGCGCATTATTCACCTTGTTTTATAGCGGCTTTATTTGCAGCCTCCTTTCGAGCTTTTCGCTCAAGTTTATTGAAATATCCTCTAAAAAGAATATTATGTTGTAAAGCTTCCATGTTTTGATTTAAACGCTCACTACTTTGTTGGATTTCGCGAACGGTGGCCTCAATATCTTTAGGGAGAAGCGTATCGTTTATGATATAGTTAAGCGTTCCTTTGCTGTTTTCAACCTCCGTCAGGAAGCTTTGCAATTGTTCTGTCACAACAACTAATTGCTCACTGGAGACCTCTACATTTTTAATCGCATTCTGTACCGTATTTCCAGAAATAGAGTCTGAAAATAGCGTGTAGGCAACAGTTCCTTCTTTATTTAATAGTTTTGAAAACTCTTGAATCTCGCTTAAACTTTTTGAAGCTAGCGCTGTGCTGCGTTTTATTTGGGCTACAGATTCTTGTAAATCATTTGCGGTTTGTGGATCATTTAAAAGCAAGGCAAGTGTTCCTTCTCCTTCTAATATTTGGGATGTTATTTTAAGTAAATCCTCCGTGAGCAGCGCCGCATTTTGATTGGTCACGCTCAAAGTAGAAAGCATATCGTCAGTCGCAATTTTATTGCTGGTCTGCAAGGTATCGCCAGTTATTACAGGTAAAGCATTGCCTTTTTTAGGTGCAATATTAACGATCATATTACCTACTAGACCATCAGACCCAATAGAAGCAATCGCATTTTTATGTATAAAAGTCAGGGTTTGCTTTTTTATGCGCATTTCTACTAGTATAGTAGAATCTGATGTCATCATTATTTCGCTAACCGTTCCTACATCAATACCAGAAAAGCGCACGTTATTACCTATTTGGAGTCCGTTTACATTTTGGAACTCTGCTTTAAGAATCATATTATTTTGAAATAAATGCTGCCGCTTACCTATGAAATAGAGTGCCAAAATAAGAAGTGTAGTTGAGATAACTACAAAAACACCTAGATTCCATTTTTGTTTTGCTGTTTTTACCATAGGACTTTATTTAAAAAAAGCACGCACTTGAGGATCTGTGCTGCTGAATAGTTCTTGAAAGGTTCCCTCGATATAATTCTTCCCCTGTATCAGTAAAATAACTCGGTCTGCAACCACTCGAGCACAATCCACATCGTGTGTAATGATCAGTGCAGAGGTGCCATAACTGTCTTGAATACTCTTCATCAGTGCAATTATTTCCTTTGCTGTTATAGGATCTAATCCAGTAGTAGGCTCATCATAAATGATAATACTAGGGTTTAATATTAATGCTCGTGCAAGAGCTACTCTTCTTTTCATTCCTCCAGACAGCTCATTAGGCATAAGATCTATAGCATTTAAAAGCCCTACACTTTTTAATGCCTGTTGGACCAGCTTTTCAGTAGTTTCATGTATGTGCAAGCGTTTTTTGTGTTTGCGCAATGGAAATTCTAAATTTTCTCTTACCGTCATAGAATCATACAAAGCACTTCCTTGAAAGAGAAAACCTATTTCTGTGCGTAACATATCCAGCGATTCCTGATTTAAAGATGTAATGTCCTTATTTTTAATGGTAATGCGGCCACTATCTGCTTCCATAAGACCTACGAGACACTTCACCATTACTGATTTTCCAGATCCGGATTTCCCCATGACAACGAGGTTTTCACCTTTGAACAATTGGAGGTTAAAATGATCCAGTACTTTATTAGTACCAAAGGATTTTTGCAACTCGCTTATTGCTAAAACGACCTCTCTATGTTCCATACTATCTGTCATATTTCAAAAAATATATCTGATATAAAAACGGCAATAAAGTCTACCACAAAAAGAATCATAGAGGCATAGACTACAGCAGAGTTAGATGCTTTTCCCACTCCTGCAGTTCCTTTCTCACAATAATAACCCTTATAACATCCTACTAAACCTATTACAAAACCAAAGAAAAACGACTTTATGGTTGCTGGTACCACATCATTAAATGTGATCGCATCAAAAACTTTATTAAAATACAATACAAAAGAAACACCTCCTTTTAAATACTCTACCAGCGCAGAACCAAACAAGGCTACTGCATCGCCAAAGATGATGAGCAGCGGCAACATTAAGGTTGTCGCTGTTATACGAGTCACCACTAAATATTTAAAGGGGTTGGTACCAGAAACTTCCATGGCGTCTATTTGTTCTGTCACCCTCATGGAACCTATCTCTGCTCCCATGCCGGAGGCTATTTTTCCTGCACAAACCAGCGCTGTAATGACTGGCCCTATTTCTCTTACTATAGAGATACCTACCATCGATGGCATCCATGAAACCGCGCCAAACTGTGCTAGTGTAGGTCTGGATTGTAAAGTGAAAACCAGACCTAGAATAAAGCCGGTCACCGCTACTAAGAGCAATGATTTGTTTCCTACTACATAGCATTGCCTCAATAACTCCCTCCATTCAAATGGTATCGTAAAAAAAGATTTAAAATATCTTTTTACAAATAAAGTCATATCGCCTATTTCGACAAGTACGTTATGAGTTTTATCTGCTATGTTTAAAGATGAGGCCATTGTTTGTATCTCTTCAAATTTAAAGCAGTGGGTACGTGAAGAATATGATATAAATCAGTAAAGGTTCTTTAAAGCTTCAAGTCATCAATGAATTCCGCTTTCGCGAAAGCGGAACAAACACATTATACGTCTTGCGCAATATGGCATCATGATTTAAAGACCAATGCATAGGAGAAGCTTGGTTTGAATGCAAAAAAAAAGAACATGTCTGGGCAGGGGTAACTTCTTATTACTGATGACAAGTCCTTAATATTAAAATAGGTAGCCTTGCCATATTGACAATTTTTGACAGATGAGAATTAGAAAATATGCGATCGATAAAAGATTCTTTATGGGCCGACAGGACTTGCATTTGAATAGCTAGTCTTTGCATAGATTCTTCAATTACAGCAATGGGTTCTTCGTCTATATGAATTTCATAAACCACTGGGGTACCGTGAAAGTATTTTATAATGTCCTCCTGTTCCTTTTTATAATCAATAGATTCAATGACAAAACCATAATTAAGACGCATTACATGTATGATTGATTTACATTTTTTAACGAGCTGTAAAAAAGGATCTTTTCCACATTCGTCAAATAAATCATCATAATCCAATAAATACTCAATGTTTCTCGGGTTTACAAACACAAAGCCTTCTGGAACCGCCAGCAATGGACACTCCGTGTTGTGTATAATGCGCAAGGTGTGCGAACTAAATATAGACTCCATAATATCGCTCTTACCATTGGTGCCGCATACGATCAAATCAATGTTGTAGTTCTCTACGGCATCATTAATGGCAGTTGTAAAAACATCATAATCCACTATAGTATGAAAATTAAAATCTTCTTTTTTAGTTTGCTTTATCAGCTGCTCTTTGGCCTCTTTAAGGCTTGCCATATTATCTCCTAGCAAGGCCGAAGAAATATTATCTTTAGGATTTGCTATCATGAGGTCATCCATGGTATATTCCCAAAATTTTTGAATACTCAACAGGTGAAAATTACATTTTTGGCCTTTAAAAAGCTTTAGGGCATACTCATGTGCGTTTTCAGATTTCAGAGTAAAATCGGTAAGTAGTAAAATGTTATTCATCCTGATTTCATTTTAAAGAATTAAAATTAACAGGAATGAGTCAGGAAAAACATGATAAATATCAATGTCTGTAAGTACTCAATTTTAAGTCCGTTGACGCAATTAAACGCCAGCTTTTAGGATGTTTTTGCTTAAAATAACATGTTATAATTCCTGCAACAAGCTATGTAGTAAATGCTCTGTTACATAAGGTTTAACAATAATAGAATTCACACCATAGCAGTACACTTCGTTTTCTGGATCTTCAAAGTCTGTTGCTGTTAAGGCTATAATAGGAGTCTTTTTATCAAACTCTCGTATCTTCTGACTTGCCTCAATACCATTCATTACAGGCATATTGATATCCATAAGTATAAAATCAAATGATTCTTTTTGAACTATTTCTACCGCTTCCTTACCATTACTAGCGGTATGGTGCGCCATAAAATATTGCTCCAATATCTTTTGCGTTACTATCTGGTTGATTTTATTATCATCTACTATCAGCACCTTTTTATTCTCTAAAGAAGCTATGTTTATTAATGGGGCTTGTTGCAGTTGTTGCTCTTTTTCTCCTATATGAATATCCAAAATAAATGAAAAAGTAGTACCCTGATTAAAAACACTATCCATATGAAGAGAAGAACTTAGAATACTTAATATTTTATTTACTATGGGCAAGCCTAAACCAGTGCCATTCATTTCTTGATGATAAGAGTCCTTTACCTGAGTAAATTCTTCAAAAACACTTTTCTGGTCGTCAGGGTGAATACCTCTTCCTGAATCCTTAATCTCAAAGAAGAGTCGTATCTTTTCTCCTGTTTGTTCTAGGCTATTAATTTTAATACTAATCTTTCCATCTTCTGTAAACTTACTGGCATTACTCATCAAATTCATAAGAACTTGAGATATTTTCATCTTATCTCCATAAAGAATAGGTGGAATACTCGAGTCTAATTCTATGAGAACTTTATTGTTATGTTTTTCATTTAAAAATGTAAAAGTTTGAATGATATTTTCTAAAAGTACCGACAAGTCAAAATGCATTTCCGTTAGTGCATGCCCCTTTTTAGAGGAGAATTTATTGATATGAAGCACGTCATTTACTAAAGCGAGTAGGTAATCTGCCGAAAATTTCAAGGAATTAAATTCATCTTTATATCCAGACAATTTGGGGTTTTTTAAAAACGAAGTTGACAAACCTACGATTCCATACAATGGAGTTCTTAATTCATGGCTTATCGTCGATAGAAAACGCGTATTGCTTTTGGCTAATTTTTCAGATTTTTCTTTAGCTTCTAAATATTGACTATTCTTTGCTACCAGGCCATTTAACAACCGCTCTCTCTTATTTTTTGCCTTAAATAATAGTATGATCACTAAAAGGAAAAGGACCGCAACGACTATAAGGAAAATAAGCAGGATTTGATCTACAGAGGCTTTTTGAGTAACCAGTTCATTTTCTAGTTGAGAGGCTCTGAGGTCTTGCTCTATTTTGTCTAGCTGTACTTCTGTTCTTGCAATTTGCTGTTGTTTGATCTTATCCTTTTCATACCGGACCTCTTTTAAGGAATCATAGACTTTATGAACTTCTGGTAACTTTTCATATTGCCCCATACGCTCATAAGCAATCATTAAATTCTTGTAGTTGCCTAATCGATAATTTTCATCATAAGCCTCTTTATATTTTAATGATTCTAAAATATTTTCAATAGATTCTTTAGGATTATTTTCAAGTAAAAGAATACCTGCTTTTATAAAATTAGTAGTTCCCAAATAGGTTTTGCGGCGAGCTGCCATCACTTCTATGTCTATCTTGCCCTCTATTTGCTTTAAGTGGTACCTAGCAAGTTGAGGCTTACGAAGGTCTACATATAACTCTGCTAGGTTATGATGTAAAATAAAATTAATTTGATCGTGTCTATCATTCTGGTACTCATAAGCTAATCCTTTTTTAAGGTAAGCCACTGCTTTATAAGCATCTGTCTCAAAATAAGTGTTTCCTAAATTCACATAAGTAATGAGTATACTTAACGTATCTTTTTGCTCTTTTGCAACTTTAAGTGCTTCCTTAAAAAAGAGTTCGGCATTAACGGTGTCGTCTAATTTTATAAATGAATTCCCCAATATATTACGAAATCTACGTTCTAAATCGTAGGCGCTTATATTTCGGGCATTTTTAATAAGCACTGGGGTTTTTTCCAAAATCTGATTATAGTAACCCTTGTTAAAATAATCCAATAATTCATAGGATATCGAGTCTAGTTGTTGCTCGGTATAAGTAATAGGATTAGTAGAATATGACGAAGACTGACGGTATGCTTCCTGAGAAAAGGATAGGCTTATGCTAAGTAAGATACACCAAAGTGCGACTGTAATTTTTTGGGCCATAATATCCTTAAAATATATGCTGGGATTTGTTTACGCTCGCACTAAAATACTCTATGTTTCAAATTTATCATCATTTACAGCGGGTCTTTTTAATTTAAAATTAACACGCATTCACCTACTCTGTATTATATACTTGATAATCAGGTTTTTATGTGTATTTCAAATTTATCTTAACCCACAAAAGCAGCCTGTCCTTCTTGTATTCTGACAGCATTACTCACTGGTTGTTAAGTTTTTACCTTGTTATCATTGGATGGAGCGTTACCTCTTTTATGAAAGTTTCGCTTTCGCGAAAGCGGTAGATTTAAAAACATCTAAACCCAATATTAATTATACCTCAGGAAAGATAAAATGAAAGTATTGAAAAACCAATAAATATCATAAAAAGATCCATTTTCTATCTTCAAAATGGCACACTCCTCTCTTGTTGACAATTAGCTTTAAAAGCTTACCCGTTATCTGGAATCGATTTACAGCCTTAACAAAGAATAGCTTAGTGAGGCTTTCAAATAAAAACAGCTTCATTAAAAAAAGGAGTTACTAGATCAGTAACTCCTTTTAAAGTGATTTATAAAGTCCCGTTTTCGCACAACGACTACCGGCAGGAAAACGGTATTATTAATATTACTTTACATCTTTAAGCAACTCCATAATCGCCCGATCCAGTTGTTGATCTGATCCATTATCAATTTGTCCAGGCATGTTTTTTACCTTAATCATAGGCTCTGTCTGGCTATTTTCCATCCACTTGCCATTGATATCTTTTGCACTAATTGGAACTACACCCCAGTAAGAACCATCTGGAAGTCCTTCCCAACCTGCAAAACTACAAGTCCCTGGAGTTGGCATTCCAACTGTTTTACCTATTTTAAGATCAGTATAACCACAAGCAAAGCAGTGTCCATCGCTGTACTGTGCTTCATTGATCATCGCCAGTGTAGGTTTTACCCATCTAGAAGTAGGCTCGCCGCCTACTACTTTATCTTCTGTCGCGTAGGTAATGAATGGCGTACCTGTAAAAAACATAGCTAAGTCTGCAACAAGATCTCCACCACCATTAAAACGTGTGTCAATAATCATTGCCTTACGGTCGTAGAATTTACCCATCATTTTTTCATAGACATCTCGGTAAGGTCCATCTCCCATTCCTGGAATATGAACATAACCTAACTGCCCATTACTTTTCTTAGTAACCTCTTCCTCGTTTTGCTTTACCCATCTTTTGTATAGCAATCCACGCTCTTCTCCTAGACTAATAGGCTTTACAGTAATTATGATGCTTTTTTTAGCCGCTGGATCAAGTATCTCTAGCAAAGTAAACTTACCCGATTTACGATTTAAATATGTTGCGATGTCTTTAGTAGCGCTTATGTCCACACCATCGATCTTCTCGATGATCATTCCTTCTTTCACATCAAAACTAGCTTTATCCAGCGGTCCACCTTTGATCACCTCGGTAATTTTAATACCGTTGGTTTTGTGATTGTAGTCCATAAAGATTCCTAAGGATGCAGTTGCGTCTTTATTTTCCATGCTAATACTTGCGCCACCAGCGCCTGCATGAGAGACATTAAGTTCTCCCAACATTTCAGAAAGTAACTCAGTAAATTCATGACTATTCCCTACATAAGGTAAGTGTTTAACGTATTCTTTTTTCATTAAGTCCCAATCTATACCGTGAAAGTCTGGATGATAAAAAATAGCATTAGTACGTATCCATACGTGATCAAACATAGCCTGACGCTCAGCAATGGCATCGTATTCCATCTCGCCAGATATTTTCACAGGCTCTTTCTTGCTTTTTTCAACATCAATCTTAGAGATGCTACCACTGCTCAAAAGGAATAGATTTTTCATCTCTTTGTCCCACTGTAAACTACCAGAAGAAGCATTGAGCTCAATGGCCATTTTAGTTTCTTTAGTACGCAAATCTGTGGTCCACAGGTTGAGTTTATCTTCAAATCTAGTTAAGTAATACAGTTTGCTACCATCCTTAGAAAGAACGGCATCACTAAGACTAGAAGAATGTATAGTAAAGCGTTTGGTACGTTCTTTCATGTCTGCCCAATCAAACTGGAGTTCTTTGACGCTATCTTTATCCTTTTCTTTATCTGCCTTTTTATCCTTTTTACTTTTCTTCTTTTCGTTCTTAAGGCTGTCTTTTTTCTTTTCGGCTGCGGTTAGTTTTTTAATTTCCTTTTGAAGTGCATATTCCTCTTTACTCAGGTTGAATTCGTCCCAAGCATCTTGAGTGAAAAACATAGCATACACATCGCTTTGGGAAGAACCACTTGTGGCATAAGACTTTAACCCATCGCGGTTAGAAAACCAGATCATTTGCTTTCCGTCATTCACCCATTTAGGGCTGTAATCATAGTAACCACTTTCATTGAGGTTGATTCTCTTAGATCCATCTGCAGCTAGTAATAAGACATCACTGTTACTCAAAGTGACCCCCCAATCCATAAGCAACCATTTACTGTCCGGACTCCATACAAAATTCTTATCCCCGTCTCGCATGTGGTACAAGTCCTTAGGAGTCATCAAAGTGACCTCTTCCCCACTTTTTACATCTTTTATTTTCAAGGTGCGTCTGTCTTCTATAAAAGCGATTTTCTTACCATCTGGTGAGTACTTTGCTAGGTAGTTGTCTTTTCCATTTTCTAACACAGCGGTTTCTTTAATCAGGGTAGAGGCAAAAAAGAAAGGCTCTTCTTTACGTACTTTCTCCGTTTTATAAACACTCCATTTTCCATCACGCTCACTGCTGTAGACCACTGACTTCCCATCTGGCCCCCATGTCACAAAACGTTCTGCTTCTGGCGTGTTGGTTATTCTCTTGGTAAAGGACTCCTCAATAGAAGTTACAAATACTTCTCCTCTAGCAATAAAGGCAATTTCTTTACCGTCTGGTGATACTTCCATTTCATTCACTCCGCCGTCAACAGAAATAAATTGATCATTATTACTTATTTGTTGTGTCGTAATATTTACTTGTAGTTTTTTAGGCTCTTGACCTTCCTTCATGGTATATAGTTTCCCATCAAAACCAAAACAAAGAGTCCCATTTCCAACAGATAAAAAACGTACTGGATGCAGGTCAAAAGAGGTCAGTTGAGTTGTATTAGTGCCATCGATATTAGATTTATAAACGTTAAACGTGCCACTTTGCTCACTTAAATAATAAAACGATTTTTCATCATTAGAAAAAATAGGCATTCTATCTTCACCTTTATAGGTAGTGATCATTTGATGGGTATTATTAGCGACGTCATATTTCCAAATGTCTCTGGTTATACTTGATTCATGATGCTTGCGCCATATATTTTCTCCGCCTTTTTTATCGTGGTACAAGATGGTCTTCCCATCCTTACTTACATTTAAAAACTCTGCTGGAACCGTAAATACTTGATCTACCCTCCCTCCACTAACTGGAACGCTATAAACTTCGGGTTGTGATCCTGTAGGGAATTGTCTGTGGTTGACCTCATCCAAACGCACGGCGCCAAAAAGAACTCCTTGATCGTCATGTGTAAATGTAAAGGGTTGTTCGTCGCTGGAGTGAAAAGTGAGCCTGGTCGCGGCACCACCCTTTGCACTCATGACATAAACGTCAAAGTTTCCGTAACGGTTAGAAGCAAAAGCAATTTGTTTTCCGTCTTTACTCCATACGGCTTGGTAATCGTGTGCTTCATGAAAAGTAAGCTGTTGAGCATCACCTCCAATTGCTGCTACTTTGTACAAATCCCCTTTGTAGGTAAATACTATTTGAGAACCGTCTGGTGATATGCTTTGATGACGCAACCAACCTGCATCTTGCTGTGCTTGTAAGGAGATTGCTGTAAAGAGCAATAACCAAGTCAATAGGCTTTTCATAAGTGATTTTTTTGGTAAGGCAATATAGCGACAAGTTGAATAAAACTACGCACGTTTTTTATAAATATTATCGCTCGTTTTTTTACCTACACAGCTCCTCTGAGATCTGTATAGACTTGATCGCTAGAAGAACACAAGTCTGTGCGGCGTTTTCTGTTACTGAGCAGGTCAAAGTAAAAAGTCTTGTGGAGTTGTCCAATTTTAAAGCTTAAAAACGGGTGTCAATCCTGAGCATCCAGATAGACCCAGTGTCCATTTTCTTTACAGAATCGAGAATTTTCATGAATCACCTGCACCTTATTGTTTTCCATATAAAAGGCTTTAAATGCTACAGTACCCGTGCTATCTTTCTCTAATCCTTCGTTAGTTTGAAGTACTACAAGTTTGATCCAGTTCACTGAATTGGTCCAGTTTTCTATTTGTCGAGCCTCTTTTTTATCAGGACTATTGGAAGAATGATGACTCTCCTGTAAAAAAGCAATATTACCCAGTACAAAAGCACTATACCTTGAACGCATGAGCTGCTCTGCAGTGGTAACCTGTAAGATATCGCGATGTGCTTTTGCACAACAATTTTCATATGTACGGTAAGGATTACAAGGACATTTCATAAAAGAGATAACGCTTATAACAAATTAGTTCACACGATAAAACATGACGTTATCGGTGCTGAAATCAACTGGACGATCCATTCCTTCTCCAAATGTCAGAGCTAAATGTAACTCATCTCTCGTATTTATTTCATAAATACCCCTGAGGCGGGTTAGCTCGTTATGAGTCTGGTCTTCATAAATAATGAAATCTATAGTAGCTGGCACTGTCGTTGCATTGAACGAGTATCTCATACTAGCAGTTACACCGCGCATTTTAAAAGATTTCCCACCCATAATCTGATCCTCCGTTTCAAAAGTAGCAAAACCATCTGCTGACAGGGTTAAAAAATTAATATCTTCTTTTTCCTTTCCTTTCCATCTACCCACTAACGCCTCTTCTTTAACAGCTGTAAAAGAATTTAGCAACAACAAGATGATCACAATAAGACTAAGTTTTTGGAATAATTTCATATCTAGTGGGCTACATTGAATAAAATAAAAACGATATGAAAAATAGTTGTCTCTTTCAAAAAATAATTTTAATATCATTAACCGAAAGAAAAATATTAAACAAAGAGTAATTTCCTACAAACTTTAACATGAAGTTAGAACTTTTATGCAGTAAAAATTATCACTAGTGGCTTTTAAATGGTGTTTCTTTGGCTTTCGCGAAAGCGGAATCGTTCAAAGCCTCCCTGCCTTAATGTAATAAAGGCTTCTTTTCATGGATCTTAAAACCTTGCTCTGCTCCTAAAAACAAAGGATCTCCATGCTTCTCCGACCAAAATCCGTCCAACACATCTTTAGAAAGACATTTGTAAACCACCACACCTTTAAAGACCTGATCCTGCTCCCCTAGGTAATTAAAATTAATAACTAAAATTTGATCCTTAAAAAATCCAGTCCCTTTTTGAACCTGATCACCACTGATGTTCCATAAAGCGATGATTCTTCTATTTTTATCTAGGGATAAGCTTAGCTCCCCTTCATAACTGCTCCTTAAAGCGTCTTGATTATGACCTTTTATACGATAATCCCCAACTAGGTCCTCTAATGTCATGTGATTCTAAATTTTATACAAATGTAAGACCTACCGCATTGAGGTGGATATACTTTATCTTTGTGCCTTGATCAAATTATTATGGCTAAGCAAGGGAAAGAAAAAAATCTCAGAAACAAGAATAAGCATACGGAGCTTATCGAGCGCATCAAAAACAAAAAGCGTACAAAGAAGGAACTGCGCACCGAGCGTTTAAAGGCGATTACTAAAGCAGCTCAAGAAGCTGCCAAAAAAGAAAATTCCTGATTGATGCAATAAAGGAATCAACTCATTGGTTTGAACGCTGCTATTTAATTATCAAGAAATAGTCTTCTGCTCTTATATGGTGCGAATTTCGATTCAAAAACTTAGCTGATGTCTTTCAAACATTCCCTTGTTTTTATGTGTTTTGGTTTTATTCTTACGAGTTGTTCTTTGAAAAAATTCAAGAACATAGACTATAAGACCTTTCATATAGAAGAAACACCTGCACCTACCTTAAATATTTTCACGAAACGCGGTACAAAGGATTCCTTACAACCTGTGTTAATTTTTGTTCACGGTGGTTACTGGAACAGTGGTCGTAAAGAAATTTACAATTTCCTTGGCCGCAATTTTGCGCGTAATGAAGTTACTGTTGTCATCCCTGATTATACTAAAAGTCCAGTGGCCAGCTATAAAGAAATGACAGCGCAAATTGCACAATCCATCAAATGGACGCAAAAAAACATTTCAACCTATGGTGGCGATCCCAGTCAAATTTACATTACCGGACACAGTGCTGGTGTGCATTTAAGTTCCCTAGCCGTAATGAATCAGCAATATGGTGTAGCGCCAAATACTGTAAAAGGAATTATTTTAAACGATGCGGCAGGACTGGACATGTATTCCTACTTACTAGAAAATAAGCCTACCGAGCAATACAACTACATCAGTACTTGGACGCTGGACCCAGAAAACTGGAAAGCCGCTTCTCCATATTACTTTATAGATGAGCAAACGCCTGAAATAAAAATCTATACAGGGACAAAAACCTATGCCTCCATTATAGCTGGTAATGAAAAGTTTGTTCAAGAGCTTCAAAAATACCAACCTGATGTTCAAATAGAATTTCTAGATAAAAAGCACATTCCCATGGTAACCCAGCTCTTCTTCCCATGGAATGATCGCATTGATGAGATCGTTGCATTTATGAAGAAGTGATGTAAAGCTTGCTCCATTTGATGCCGTATTCATTTCCCGATAAATAGGATCAGCACCCCCGACATCCTTATTAAAAGTAAGGTCCATAACAACAATTGAGTTAGGATGAATAACTAGAAGTGACCATGTAGAACAAAGTCCCTCTTCACAAGACCTTATCTAGCTCCTAATACCTGTTGTGACTCCCTCTCATTCCTTACCTTTGTAGTATGCGCAAACTACACATCGATAATAGCTTTACCAACGCTTTACCTAAAGATCCTATAGAAGAAAATTATACCCGACAAGTAGAGCATGTGGCGTTTTCAAAAGCGCTGCCATTGAAATTTGCTAAGAGTAGTTTTATACATATTTCAAAGCTCGCAAAAGAACTCGGCTTTACCGAAGAAGACCTGCAGTCCGAAGAGTTTCTACAACTCTTTACGGGCCAGCAGCCTTACCCAAATACAGAATCCTATGCGATGGCCTATGCAGGACATCAATTTGGCAATTGGGCCGGACAGTTAGGCGATGGTCGGGCGATCAATTTATTTGAAACCTTGCAAGATGGTAACCGCTGGGCTTTTCAATTAAAAGGCGCTGGTCCTACTCCATACTCGCGCAGTGGAGATGGTCTTGCCGTGTTGAGATCCAGTATTAGAGAGCATCTTTGTAGTGAGGCCATGCATCATTTAGGCATTCCTTCCACTCGATCGCTATCACTGTCATTAAGTGGTGAAGAAGTATTGCGCGACGTTATGTACGACGGTCATCCCGCTCATGAAAAAGGAGCCATCGTCTGTCGTGTAGCCCCTAGTTTTATACGATTTGGTAATTTTGAGTTGGCTGCCGCTCAAGGCGAAAACGAACTTCTCAAAGAACTTGCCGATTATACGATCGCTACCTTTTTTACAGACATCAAAACCAGTGGTGCCGAAGCTTATTTACAATTCTTTCAAGAAGTAACAGATCGCACCTTAGAAATGATCATGCACTGGCAACGAGTAGGCTTTGTTCATGGGGTGATGAATACCGATAACATGTCCATTCTAGGACTCACTATAGATTATGGACCTTATGGCTGGTTAGAACCTTACGACCACGGCTGGACTCCTAATACCACAGACCGACAGCATAAAAGATATAGATACGGCGCACAACCAGAAATTGGGCTTTGGAATTTACTTCAATTGGCTAATGCTCTTTTTCCACTGATAGAAGATGCTCCGGCACTTCAAAGAATCCTAGACAGTTACAAGACCAATTATCAGGTACAGTATTTAGATACCATGATGAACAAAATAGGTATTTATTACACTCATAAAGACGACCGTGATTTGATGCAAGCACTGGAAGAAAACCTGCACCTTCACGAGACCGACATGACTATTTTCTATCGTGAATTAAGCAAAATCGACTCAAAAACAGCTGTAAAAGATGCTTTTAAGGTGATTTCAGCGTCATTTTATACCAATACTGATGTAGAAGAAAAGCATAAAAACACTTGGCTGCAATGGTTGGAAGCTTACATAGAAAGGCTGGTGTTTGATATGGAGCAAACTGATGATGACCACTCCGCTTTCGCGAAAGCGAGGATAGAAAAAATGAACAAGACCAACCCTAAATACGTCTTGAGAAACTACATCTCACAGCTGGTTATCGATGCGGCTGACCAAGGTGATTATGAATTACTTGGAGAGGTATATGAAATGCTTCAAAACCCATACGACGAGCAACCCGAATTTGAAAAATGGTATGCTTTACGACCAGAATGGGCGCGCTCTAAAGTAGGTTGTAGTATGTTGAGTTGTAGTAGTTAAAAGTGCATCCAACCTCGGTGCTTCCTGTATTGATGTGACCATCATACAGGCCACACCATGTTTTTATTATAGCATAAGAACCACACATTCAATGGATAGGCTGGGTCATTAGGAAGTTGGAGAATTAACTGGTTCTAGTCTGTCAATTGTCTATCAGATAAATATTATATTTGATTTATTCACTGACCAAAAACGATGTCCATTTACCTTACCTACCCCAACCAAATAATGCTGTCAATTTGAGAAAAGCAACTTATCTAGACAAGAAGCTCGTATCCGAAATACTGGTTTCTGCCTTTTTACCATTGACAGAAGAAAACTCTATAAATCTTGTGGTAAAACAAGATCAAAAAAGAGCAGTGCGCATGCAGGTGTTAATGGAATACTTATTTGAAAGAGCCCTACTTTTTGGAGAAGTTTATATATCAGATAATGACAAAGCATGTATCTTAATAAAATTCCCTCATCTAGAAAAAATCAGCTTTAGAACCATCATTCTAGACGTTAAAATGGCATTTAAATGTATAGGCATAGAACGTATTTTTGGTGTGATAAAAAGGCAGCACATGGCACATAAAAACTATCCAAAAGAAGCACATATAAGACCCGTTATACTTGGGGTTAAAAGGGAGTCTGACGGTAAGGGGACTGCCGTACGTTTAATGATAGAAGTCAGAAATAAATATAAGAACAATCAGCTGCCCGTCATCATAGATGCGGCATCCATAAGCAATGCTCAAATGTATCAGAAATTTGGGTTTAGGCTCATTAAAAAAGAAGAAACTCTGGGCTTTCCTATTTACTTTTTAAGGCTCAATTAGTACTTAAAACAATGGTGAAAACAGTAAGATAGTAAGCATAAAAACACCTGGCTGCAATGGCTGGTGTTTAATATGCAGCAAAGGGATGATGACCACTCCGCTTTCGCGAAAGCGAGAATAGAAATAAACTCTGTTAAAAGTAATAACGAGTGTCTTTTATTAGGAATTATTCCATAATTTTGGAACATTTCCAAATAAAAACAACTTAGTGAATTTTAAAGAACAGTATTATTGTGTTATAGATGTAGAGACTACAGGCAATAGAATAAGTAATAACCGCATGACAGAGATCTGTATGGTGCGCATGCTGGGAAGCGAAGTGATTGAAAAATTCACAAGCCTTATTGATCCTGAGAGTTTGATCCCCGATTTTATTACTAGTTTAACTGGGATTGATAACGAAATGGTCGCTGCGGCTCCTTTGTTTTCTGAAGTGGCTGAAGAAATAGAACGCATGACACGCGACTGTATTTTTGTTGCGCATAATGTCAACTTTGATTACAATATCATACACAATGAATTCAAACGTCTAGGTTATGATTTTAAACGTAAAAAGTTGTGTACCGTACGACTTTCAAGAGAATTGATTCCAGGAATGAATTCCTATAGCTTAGGGAAGTTGTGCCATTCTTTGGGCATCTCGCTAGAAAATAGACATCGTGCCGAAGGGGATACCGATGCAACAGTGACTTTATTTCAAAGGTTACTAGAAATAGATACGGATGGTGAAGAGTTTACAAAGTTTCTAAAAGGAAGTAATAAGGAAGGAACTTTTCCGCCGCATTTAGACCGGTCTCTTTTTGATGAATTGCCAGGTACTCCAGGGGTATATCTGTTTAAAAATCAGGCTCAAAAGGTCATTTACGTCGGTAAAGCCATCGATATTAAAAAACGGGTGCTGTCTCATTTTTATTCTAAAACGAGCAAGTCTTATCTGATGTGTCAAGAAATCTTCCATATAGAACACATTCCTACGGGTAATGAATTGGTCGCTTTATTACAAGAAGCAGATCTCATCAAACAGTACTACCCCAAATTCAATAGCGCCCAGAAGAAACCAAGAGCCGCTTATCAAATCCTACACTACAAAAACCAAATAGGAGTTATTCAATTTGCTGTAGGACTGGTGAAGTCTTATGACTATTCGGTAGTCACTCATTACGATAGATCGCATGCGGTAGAACAATTAGAACAACTCTGTGCAGACTTTAACCTCTGTCCGCGATATTGCAGTTTTAAAACTCCAGTAGATTGCTCATCTCACTACAAACTCAAAAACTGCAAAGGCGTCTGTAAAAAAGAAGAACTGGTTTCGCTCTATAATATCAGAGCGACTCAAGCAATCACTGCTTTACACAATCAAAACTCTAATTACATCATCAAACAACCAGGTCGCACAGCTGAAGAAGCTTGTTTTATTATGGTTAAAGATGGAGAGTATCAGGGTTATGGTTTTGTGGATCAATACGCTTCCATAGCCACCATGGAGGATTGTGAGGACTACATAGACCGCAAAGCAGCAAATTACCATACCAATCAGATCATACGCTCCTATCTGAAAAAATACGGAGAGCAAAATGTGGTCTATAATCAACCGCTGGCTGGTTAACGACCTTGAAGATCTTCACTTTTCACTCTTCACTCTTCACTTTTCACCTTTCACTCTTCACTTTTCACTTTTCACCTTTCACTTTTCACTTTAAACTCTTCACTCTTCACTTTTCACTCTTCACTCTTCACTCTTCACTCTTCACCTTTCACTTTTCACTTTTCACCTTTCACCTTTCACTTTTTACTTTTCACTCTTCACTCTTCACTCTTCACTCTTCACTCTTCACTCTTCACTCTTCACTCTTCACTTAACTAGAGCCCATAAAAAAGCCGATCCCCAGATCGGCTTTTTTTTATTTAAAAGATATTTTTCATCATTGCTTTTAAATTATTAGTTCCCTGCAGTTGTCTTGGTTTACATTTTCAGACTGCCTGACACTCCTATTTCTGTCTCGTCGCCAGTTGCTTTTGTGTAAGCTAATTTTGCCAAAGTAATAAGAGCGTTGGTCTTGTTATCCCAGTAATGTCCTTCTTGCGGACTAAAAATAAGCACCGTAAGTGTTGGGTCATTTTTACTTTCAAACCAATTGGCATCTAATTTATCATAGTGCTTTTCAATTAATTCACTATTTCTAGAGACTTCTGTGGTACCGTAGACGCTTAAAAATTCTTTAGATGTCACATCGCTAAAAATTAGTTGCGTCTGATTGTTCTTTTCAATATTGGCATTGTGCTCACTGGTCGACTTACTGAAGAAAATAACATCCCCATTATCGAGTATTTCTTTGGACCCCATTGGTATGGCATGAATAGGCGCTTTCCCTAGCTCTGTCAACATCATGGCAGTTTTAATATTTCTAGAAAGTTCTAAGTATTTTTCTCTTGCTTCTTTTTGGATAAGGTTTTGGTTACTCATTTTTTATTTTAAGATACATATAAAACGGTAGCCTTTTTCTTAATAAAAGCTGAATTAACAGGAGTTTTTGAATTGAAACCCCGCTATGTAGCGCTATCTTTTGTTGGTTCTGTTTTTAGTAAAGCATCTTGTCAAGCATCCTCTTTATCAAGGGGGAAATAGAACTTTCTATGATCAAATAAATACGTCTCGCAAGTATGCACTACCATCTCATCTGAGGAAAAAGAGCAACAACTATGGTTTAACAATTATAGGACTACCAAGTCAATCTGATTTCCTACTCTCTTTTGAGCACAACTGGATATAGAAGCTTCTTCCAATTGCAATACTCGAGGATATCCTCCTGTGGTTTGAGCATCTCGCATCAATACGATAAGCTGTCCATTAGCAGTAAGCTGGACAGTTCCTGGAAGTACGGGACTGCTTTTTAGTTGGTCCAGACTATTGGATATTTTTTCTTCCAATTGGAAGGCCATGCGGTTCCCGTTTTTTGAAATAGTAAAACTAGTATTCAATAATTTCTCTTGCTGTTTTCTATCTAATAAATGAAATTCTGGACCTGCATAGCATCGCAAAGCACTTTCCTGTCCCACGGGTTTCCAATGAGCCTTTGTCAACTGGTTTGTCGTATATGGAGCATAATCTATATCATGTCCTTTTTGTAATTTTCCCATTAACGTAATGCCGCTATAAAAGGATTTGCTCCCCAATACTTCTTCTGTTTGAAAACCACCACCTATAGAAACATAAATAAAATTGCCTGTTGTTGCTGCTCCTATTTTTAATACATCTCCAGAATTTATTTCTAGTAACTTGTTTTGTTCAACCGCTATATCATTTACAGTCACTCTAGCTTTTGCTCCAGTAATTGCTATACAAGTAGGTAATGAAAATAAATAAACGCCTCCTTTTAAAACGAGCTCCAACACTGCAGCATCCAGCCTATTATTCAATAAAGAGTTGCCTAAGTCTGCTGCTTTTTGATCCATAGCACCGCTGTATGGTACACCTAAATGACGGTATTTTCCCCTACCCCTGTCTTGAATAGAATCATAGAAACCTGCATGGAGTATCGTTATTCTAGACATGGCTTTTAAAATTTTCTAGTTCTAATATGCCTGTCTCTCGCTGTGCAATAAGTTGATCGTGTTCTTCCTGAGAAACTGCATAAAATTGTACCTGATCTCCAGACTGAAGCAAGCTAGGTGGAGCTCTATGAACATCAAAAATAGGCAGCGGGCAGTTTCCTAACACGTGCCAGCCTCCTGGACTTGAAGTCGGGTAGATTCCACAATACTCATTAGAAACAGCAACAGATCCTGCGGCAACTTTTAAAGATGGTGTTGTTTTTCTAGGCAGTTGCAAACGACTGTCCAGTCCCTTTAAATAGGGAAAACCTGGTAAAAACCCTATAAAGTCTACCACATAAATAGAAGAACTATGAATGCTAATGATCTCCTTAAAATCGCAAGTAGGTTTTAAAGCTTCGGTCAGACTTTTTTCTATATCGTAGAGGATAGGCAACTTCCATAAGCTGGCGGCTGGTTCTAAACTCTTTTTACTTTGTAAGCGTTTATCAATTAGATCGATCACCTCATTGTGATCCATCTCCAGCTCAGCTACAACTAAAATAGAATAGGCACCGTGATTGATATGTACTGCTTCTTTAAAGAGTTTTTTAATCTGGCGTTCGGCAGTGGTTCTCCTAGAAATCATGTCAGTCGTTTGTTCCTCCCATGAAATCAACAGTGCCTTTTCACTGTAAACATGATATGTAATTTGATGTTTAAGCAATGATAATTCCTTTTGTTTTAAGTTCCTTTACAAGGTATTCTAAACTTGTTGTCAATCCTAAATTATCTCCGTGAAGACAAATAGTATCTGCTTCCAGTCTATTGGAAACACCTTCTATAGAGGTTACTTTTTGCTCCTTGACCAGTACAGCTATTTGTTGTGCTGCTACTTTATAATCGGTAATCAATGCGTTAGGCATAGATCTGGCTACTAGCTTTCCTTGTGTATCGTAATAACGATCTGCAAATGCTTCTCGCATATAAGGAATTTTATTTTTCACACATTTTTTTTCTAATAACGACCCAGGCGGCACATAAAGAACGGTCTCGCTGTAAAAGTCCTTCATCCATTCTACTAACCAGTCAGAAAAGTCTTCTCGATAAGCGGTGGCATGATACAGAGCTCCATGCATTTTTATGTGGTGCAACTCCACTCCTACCTGCTGTGCTGTTTGGGTAAAGAGATGCATTTGTTGGGTGACGCTTTCGCGAAAGCGAGACCTAGAAACATCCATGAATACACGTCCAAAATTCTCTTTATCTTCAAAAGACGGGTGCGCACCTGCTTTTACACCATGACTCAAAGCCAGTTGCAAGGCAGTTCTCACGGATTTTTCATCGCCATAATGACCGCCACAAGCAATATTGCAAGAGCTGATAAATGACATGATGTGTTTGTCAGTCGCCATTCCTTCTCCTAGATCACAATTGATATCGATGCTTTTCATGTTATATGAGTTCAAATACTTTTAAAAGTGTTTTGGCACCTAAAATTACAGCAATAAGAATGACTATAACCGCCATGATATTTTGCCAGAGTTTATTTTGAAAGGGACCCAATAACTTCTGATTCACCAGCCAAAGCAACAAAATAGCGATAATCGGAAGTAACAATCCGTTTGCTATTTGAGCAAATGTGATGATATCAAGCGGCTTCAAACCTATACTAGAAAAGAGAACACCGGTAACGAGAATAAATATCCATACCCCTCTAAACGACCAGCTTTTCATGTTTCCTTTCCAGCCCAAACAGCCTTTTACTACATAAGCGGCAGCAAGAGGTGCGGTAATTGCGCTGGTGATTCCTGCTGCGAGAATACCCAAAGAAAATACATAGGTTGCCCAGGATCCATACACCGGTTCTAGTGCTGAGGCAAGCGCCGCTCCACCAGCGACTTCAGTTCCCTGTAATGCTGTTGCTGCAATAATGATTGCCATAGAAACCAACCCGCCTAGAACGACACTGATCACAGTATCTTTTCGTACCGCACTTAAATCGCTGGGCAAATTCCATTTTTCACTGACCAGCGAGGCGTGAAGAAATAGGTTATAAGGAACAACCGTTGTACCTATCAATCCTACTATGGTCAATATATTATCGCTATTTATTTGGGGTTTAAAGAGACCTTGTAGGACCTCTTTAAAATCTGGACCTATCGCAATAGCCGTGGCGATAAAAGAAGCCCCCATTATGACTACCATGCTGATCAATACTTTTTCCAGTACTTTATAGTTGCCATAAAAAAGCAAACCAAAAGCGATCGCTCCTAAAAGCAAAGGGAAATACCATTGCGCGCCAAAAATGGTTTGCAATCCCAAAACGCCCCCGCTTAAATTTCCAGCTTCATAAGCCGTATTTCCAACAGCGATGGCCGCAAGAACTAAAACAATCAGGGTAACTCTAATGATTTTGTTTGAGATCGCACTTCTTAAAATCTCTGGCAATCCTTTACCCGTGATCAAGCCTAAACGTGCCGCCATTTCTTGTAAAATGATGGTAGCAAAAATAGAAAGCAATAGTGCCCACAAAAGGCTGTAGCCATAATTTGCTCCTGCAAGTGTGCATACCGTAACCGTTCCTGGACCTACAAATGCCGCTGCAATTAATGTTGCTGGGCCTATATTTTTAAACAAATTACGGAACATTTTCGGCATT
The DNA here is from genome assembly GCF_002831625.1 of Nonlabens sp. MB-3u-79. NCBI lineage: Bacteria > Pseudomonadati > Bacteroidota > Flavobacteriia > Flavobacteriales > Flavobacteriaceae > Nonlabens > Nonlabens sp. MB-3u-79. The sequence goes on from NZ_CP025116.1 coordinate 3,015,910, forward strand.
TTGCAATGCGTAAATAGCAAAGGTCCCTAACCAATGTCCGCCGGCATAATCATCTGCTACCAGATGTGGTAAGGTGTTGGTCATATGTGCATCTGCTATTTCAGTAAGATTACTGTATTGAGGGTATTGAGCCGCAAGTCCATAAATCACCCAAGCACGACTGAGGTTTAAGCCATCTATATGAACCAGTTTGCCATCGGTACGGTCCGAGACTTTACCAATCTCAATATCTAATAGGCCCTTCTCGATTTCAGGTAAAAAGTCTTTTACCCAAGAATGAAATGGAGCCGCAGGAAGTATTCTTCTCATGATGTCTATTTCTTCCAGACATGGCGAGAGAAAGTCATAACCACTAGGTTCCCAAGAAATAGGACAACCCGTGTCGTTAAGATAAAAATCCTTTGCCTTTGCTTCTATGGTCGTTTTTAAAACCTCGTTTTGAGCATGAACTGCATAATCGTAAGCAAAGGCCATCCCAAAAGCTGTATTTGAATGTTCGCCAACTCGTATAGCATAATTTAATTTAGGCAAGTATTCCACGTAGCGTTCTGCTACCACATCTGATAAGGGCTGTAGGATTTGAGTAAGTTTTTCTCCTTCTTTGCTATCCCAAGAATCCAATTCTTGTTGCAATTTGAGCAACCATGCCCAGCCATAAGTGCGTTCAAAACTGGTGTTGTCTTTTGTGTTTAAATAAGCGATTTCTACTTGAATGTTCTCTTCGGTAAGGTTGCGTTGGATCTTTTGAAGCAGCTCTTCTCGTTGGTCCAATTCTGGAAAATTCTTGATTAAAGTTATGGCACTCCAATACCCATGAACGGCACTGTGCCAATCAAAACAACCATAAAAAACGGGATGCTGCACAGTAGGCCTTTTTTGGTCTTCAGGACTGGCAGTAACATGACCCATTTTATTAGGGTATTCTGTTTCTAAACAATGTAATGGCAATTGAGCAAGACGGTTTGCTTGTTCCAAATGGAGTTGAGGTGTTGGAATCTCGTCCCGTACAACTTCATTTTGAGAATTATTCTTATCTATAGACTGATCGGACACACCGATTTCTTTACAACTGATGACACCTAATAAAAGTAGCGCGTAGTAACCGTATTTCATCTTTAAATTTTAATTGAGGTTTAAAGATAGGTGTTTGCAGGAATCTTTTTGCTCTATCCAGTCCCATTGTACTGAAGACGTTTTATTCTAGAAAAACATAGAATAGCAATAGAGTGCAACATCCTAGCACTCATCAACTAGCTTTTTTCCAACCAGCTCATCACAATGGGACCAACTATTCAAGAGGCTTCTTAAAAGGTGGCAAGAAATACCTGCATCAAACAGAATAGTCTTACATCTTTTCCAACAACACCAAACCATTCTCTACCATCACAGTCACTTTTCCGTTGACAACAGGAAGTTTCTTTTCTGTATAAGCGTTGCGCAATCGGGTGGCTTTTGGAAAGACCTTAGCCACTTGAATTTCAAGCAATCCGTCAGCTAATCCAGCACCTATAAGTACGGTATCTTGATGATCGTTTTTATGATAGAATCGGGCAGCCAGTGTTCCAACACCTTCATATTCTAATGAAAAGTGATCTCCTGCACCTACTGCTACATGATTGTTTCTAAATTCCCCAAGCTTTTGCCAGTGGCTAAAGACTTCTTGATTCAAATGTTCCCAGTCCATCACTGAACGTAAATTGGCATCTCCTACGGCACCTTCTACTACTAGAGGTCTAGCAATTTCATCACCATAATATATTTGAGTCATTCCTGGGGTAAGTAATAATTTGGCAGCAGATTCCATTGCTTTTCCACGAAGAGCATCAAAGGGCTGCCCATCATCATGAGAGCTGATGTAATTCATAAAATAAGCTTCACTGTCTGGTTTTTCGTTCAGTAGATTTTTTCTAAAACCATCATATCTTTTAAAAAGCTCTTTGTAGTCAGCTACCGCATGGTTTTTAAATCCAAAGTTGATCATCGCATCATAACCCACGTCAAAGTAATCTGCTTGGTGATCTGAAAACGGATACACTCTTCCTCCACTAGCTTCATAGCCGTACAATTCTCCTACAATAAAAAACGCATCCTCATGAAAGCTTTGTTCCGGATGATTTTTCTTCCATTCTTCAAAGGCTAGTTTTGCTTGTTCATTAAAAGTAGCCCAAACCGATTCTTCCACATGTTTTACCGTATCAATTCTAAAACCATCCACGCCAGTTTCTCTAGCATAATCGGTTACCCATTTAATGATGTAGTTGACTGGAGTTCTTGTCAATCCCGAAGATGTAAAAAAAGCATCCAGTTCTTTTACTTCTTGATCATACCTTCCTTCCTTTTTCCATTTTTCTACTAGAATTTGAGGCAAATCTACTTCTTGGGTACTTTCGGTTTTTATGTCTGGTAAGTTATTAGTCAGTGTGCAGCTTACCGCAGTAGATTGATCTTGATACGTACAACTTGGCCCAGTGCGCACCCATTCCTCTGGCCACAATGGATCTTGCTCTGTTACTGGCCCCGTATGATTGATCACAACGTCCATAAGAATTCTAATATGATTCTTATGTGCCGTATCCACCAGTTTTTTGAACTCTTCTAAAGTTCCATAAGAAGGTTCTACAGCAGTCCAATCCTTTGCCCAATAGCCGTGAAATGCATAGGAATAACCAGTACCTTCATCTACTCCACCGTGAATCTGTTCCCAGATAGGTGTTAACCATATGGCGTTTACTCCTAAATCAGTGAAATAACCCTCTTCTATTTTTTGAATAATTCCAGCAAAATCACCTCCTTCAAAACTGCGTAGTTTCCCTGTTTCCTTTGATCGGTTGATAATGGTATCGTTGGACTTGTCCCCGTTATGAAACCTATCTGTCAGTAAAAAATAAACGTTTGCTGCGCTCCAGTCAAAGTAGGCCGGCTGCTCCGCAAAAACGATTTCTTCTACTACACTTTCTTTACAAGAAGCTGTTAGAAGTAAAAAAGATAAGAAGTAAAAAAAGGATTTCATAAACTCAATTTTGTGCTGTAAAAATAAAATAAGCTAATGATTTTATAACATTATAGATTTCTAATATGATACAACGTTATCGTAAAGGTTAAATGCAGTAATTTTGCTACTCTTCCTACGACTCTAAAAGTAATGGATAAATACATAGACCTATTTACAAAATCCTTTAATGGATATGCATCTTACCTGTGGAGAGAAATAATGAATCCGTCGTGGACCAATTATTTCTATTGGCTTCTGGTCGTTTCCTTATTGGTATTTGCTTTAGAAATATGGCTGCCGTGGCGTAAGAGTCAAAAGATCTTGCGCAAAGACTTCTGGTTGGATTTATTTTATCTGTTTTTCAATTTCTTCTTATTCTCCTTAGTAGGCTACAATGCGATTTCTGACGTGTTTGTAGAATTATTTAATGATGGACTTGCAGCTATAGGAATTGAGAACTTAGTAGCTATCGAGGTGGGTAGTTTTCCTTTTTGGACTCAGTTATTGATCATGTTTGTCATAGCCGATTTTATTCAATGGAATATTCACAGATTACTGCATCGGGTTCCTTTTTTATGGGAATTTCATAAAGTGCACCATAGCGTTAAAGAAATGGGCTTTGCGGCACAGTTTAGGTTCCACTTTATGGAAACTATTATTTACAAAGCCTTACAATACTTGCCTTTAGCAATGATAGGTTTTGGTATCGAGCAATTTATTGTGATCCATATGATCGCTGTATTTATAGGTCATTTAAATCACGCCAATCTCGATTGGGATTATGGACCGCTTAAATACGTCTTTAATAATCCTAAAATGCACCTGTGGCATCATGCAAAGAAAATACCTGATGGAGAAAAATATGGAGTGAATTATGGTCTTTCCTTGAGCATTTGGGATTATTTATTTGGCACTGCACATATACCTTATGACCATGCAGAGTTGGAATTAGGTTTTCCTGGAGACGAGAATTATCCTGAAGCTTTTTATGAACAACTTTTGGAGCCTTTCTCATCAGACCACAGAAAAGATAAATAGTGAAGTATGAGTGCCGGTGTTTATTTTTAGTAAGTGGATAGGACCGTACTCAACTTAATTTTTTACAGTAGCGACATCACGAGCATCCTATAAACCGTAATGTTTCTTTAACATACTTTCATACTGTTTCTCTGGAAGAATTTTCTTGAGAACAATTGAAAACTTTTGTAAAAAGCTACCCACTTTATAGTGAATTCCGGGATTTTTTAGTTGGAGTATTTCGTAAATTTTGTTAGCGACTTCTACAGGGTCACTCCCATCATCCACATGCTCATCAATCAGCTTTAACGTATGCGTATAACCTTCCTCGTAATCACTTCCTGGTACAACAGCTGCATGAAATCTACCTGCAGCAATATTAGTCGCAAAATCTCCTGGTGCTACATTACTAAAATGAATGTTTAGATGTGCGCATTCCATGCGATAGGCTTCTGTAGCTATTTCTAAGGCGCCTTTACTCGCACTATAAATACCGCGATAAGGCAGTCCCATATAACCAGCAATACTAGTAATATTTATGACGCGTCCACTTTTTTGAGCTCTCATTTGAGGCAATACCGCTTGTAACACTCTTAAGGGACCGTAGAAATTAGTTTCCATAGCATTTTTCACCTCATCAATGGGCGTTTCTTCCATGGGACCTGTAATTCCTACTCCGGCATTATTGATTAGAATGTCGAGTTGTCCTTCTTTTTGAATCAGTTCTTTAACAGCAAGATTTATGGAATCTTGGTTTTGAACATCAAGTGCTAGCAATGGAATGGTGCTATCTGGATAGTTAGAAGGATTTCTACTGGTACCGTAAACGGTATATTTTTTTTCTTGAAGAAATAAGGAAATGGCTTTACCTATACCAGAGGAACCGCCGGTAACGAGAACTACTTTTTTCATAAACTCTTTTAAATCAAAGGATTAGATTTCGCTAAAGGGCATAAAAAAAGGCAAGCTACCTACATCACACCGCTACGACCGCTTACCTTTGCTGCGTTCCCGCCCTGGAGGAGTTCAACAGGAGCTGGTTGTGTAGGACTTGCCCGCTGCAAATATACAGCCTTGTTTTACTTACTCAAAGGTTTTTCTCATGCTTTTTTATGGCTATCTTTCGCTTTTATAAAATGATATTATGAAATTGAAATATTTGGTTTTAATGATGGTTGTAGCGCTCTCATTATCAGCCTGTAAAACAGACATAGAGGTTTTTAAAGACAATTACCGACTCGACATTACCAACTCAAAATTAAAATGGAGTGAAGAGGATACTGTACAAATTTCTTTGTTAGACGTCGCCTCCATAGGTATAGATAGTGTCGTATGGACTCAAAATGCTGCTCGTATAGCTGGGGCTGATGGAAGTACGCTTTCGCGAAAGCTAAAAAATCAACCTTACGGAAACCTCACTTTTAAAGCAACCGTTTATAAAAATGGCATGAATGCAACGGTGGCCGCACAAATCAAGAGAATGCCAACTCAAAAAGCTAAGATTTACAATTATAAAATCCTGAACACCTACGTACACGATACCTTATCATACACCCAAGGACTGGAATTCTATGGGGATTCTTTATACGAGAGTACAGGCCAATACAGAGAAAGTGATATCAGAATTACCAATGTAGCCACTGGAGAAACCATAAAGAAAGTAAATCTTCCAGAAAGCCAGTTTGCTGAGGGAATGACTATTCTCAACGATAAAGTATACCAGCTGACTTGGCAAAGTAAGATGGGTTATGTGTACGATCTTGATCTTAATAAAATAGACGACTTTAAATACAATCAAAGTCAAGAAGGTTGGGGACTCACTAATGACGGTTCCTATCTTTATAAGAGTGATGGAAGTTCTAAAATATGGAAAATTGATCCAGATACCTATGAAGAGCTGGGGTATATAGAAGTGGTTTCTAATGACCGCATCGTTTCCAAAATCAATGAACTGGAATGGGTCAATGGTAAAATTTATGCTAATGTTTATACCACCAATTTAATCATGATCATCAATCCAGCTAACGGCGTGGTAGAAGCTGCAATCAATATGAATTCCATAAAAGAAGAGGTTTCTAATTATTCTGAAAAGGATAATGTGCTGAATGGAATTGCATATGATAAGAAGAATGACCGACTTTTTATTACTGGGAAAAGATGGCCTAAATTGTTTGAAATAGAAATTCTTAAATAGTGATTGACCCTAATTTACCTGTTTTTGAAAAAAGACGCGTCGTAACTCATGAGGAGATCGATGACCTGAACCATGTCAATAATGTAGTATATGTGCAATGGGCAGCAAATATAGCAAGTGAACACTGGCTTCAAGTGGCTACGCCAGAAATGCTGGACAGCTTTGGATGGGTGATGCTCAAACACTGTATCACTTATAAAAAATCAGCGGTACTAGGTGATCAAATTTTGATCAGAACTCAGGCAGGAAGGGCAACAAACGTACGTTATGAACGTTCTATTGAAATCTATAACGAAAGCACCATGGATTTACTTGCCAAAACCACCTCTGACTGGTGTGCTATAGATAAGAATGGTAAGCCTATTAAGATATCTCAAGAAATAAGAGACCTATTTGAAACCTCATGAAATATATAGTTACTGTACTTCTTTTCTTCATTACTCTGGTATTCCTATCTTCTTGTAGAAATGATTTTGAATTCACTTCTAGCACAGGAAGTCTAGAATTTTCTCAGGACACCATTTATTTAGACACCGTTTTTTCTACTATAGGATCGAGTACGAGAACTTTTAAAGTGTACAATCGCAGTAGTGATGATATTGTTATTCCTAGAGTAGCGCTAGCACAGGGAACTAACTCTAAATACCGACTGTCTGTGGATGGAGTTCCTGGACAAGTATTTGAAAATGTAGAATTACTAGCTAAAGATTCCATGTTTGTCTTTGTAGAAACTACAGTGGACATTATGGACTTCAGCACCAACACAGAGTTTCTATATGAAGATACTATTGAATTTGACTCTGGTGCCAACCTCCAAAAAGTAGAGCTAGTTACCTTAATACAAGATGCTATTTTCCTCTTTCCTGAACGAGATGCACAAGGTATAGAAGAGACCTTACTTTTGGGAATGGATGAGGAAGGAAATGACATACGTATTTCTGGATTTTTCCTTGCTGACGATCAATTGAATTTCACCAACGAAAAACCTTATGTGATATATGGCTTTGCTGGAGTAGCTTCTAATAAAACGCTCAACATTGATGCTGGCGCAAGAATACATTTCCACTCCAGAAGCGGTATTATAGTAGCTGACGAGGGCACTCTCAAGGTAAATGGAGCCCTTTCTACAACAGAAGATTTAGAAAACGAAGTGATTTTTGAAGGAGACCGATTAGAACCTCTTTACGAAGATGTCGCTGGACAATGGGCTGCGATATGGCTTACCAACGGTAGTAAAGACCATGAGATCAATTATGCCACTATAAAAAATGCCAGTGTAGGAATTATTATGGATAACAACAATCCTACCTCGAATGGGGCTACATTAAAAATAAACAACTCTAAGATTTTAAACAGCGCTAACTCAGCTCTGGTAGGAACCACTGCTTCCATAGAAGCGACCAATTCTATATTTCACAATTCTGGACAGTCAACTGTGGTTGCGCGTTTAGGTGGTGATTATAATTTTAATAACTGTACGATCTCTAATTACTGGAATAATAGCTTTAGACAAGAGCCTATCCTATTGGTGTCTAATATCATCCCCAATACGAGTCTTACAGAAGATGTAACTGCTGCAAATTTTACCAATTGTATTATTTACGGTAACCGAAATATAGAGTTGGCTTTACTAGATGATGGCCTTTCTGCTTTTAATTTCAAATTTGAAAACTCATTGATCCGTTTTAATGATTTCTCTAATAGTTTTAGCGGGATTCCTAATTACGACTTTAGCAACTCAAGTCTTTACGAGCAGTGCGTTCTCAATGCAGATCCTTTATTTGAAGATGTAGATGCTTTTAAACTGCGTATAGACAACACAGGTGGCGCAAATGCAATTGCAAGTCCAACTACTTCAACCCTACAAGATATCTCTGGAACAACAAGAGGTCCTTCCCCTGATGCCGGAGCTTTTGAAAGCACCGATCTTTCTGGCAGCTAGAAAACAAGCTTTCCTTGATCCTATATTTGAATCATCAGCTCCTAAAAACGGAGATCCTACAAAATAGCAACGCCTTTTCAACAACCACAACTAGTGCCTAGCTTGAAGTTGGACGGTATACGCATAAAAAAAGAGCATGTCTTTCAACATGCTCTTCCTAATAAATTGATAATCAATTTATTTGATCAAACCATAACTGCGGTTTACAAATTCAGTTAACTTCTCTCCTTTTAAGAGACCTTGAGATAACTTAGCAAGATCAACTCCTTGTTGGATCAATCCAGCTTGCTTTGTTTTATCCTTCTCGTTAACAATCGATTGAACTAGATCGTTATTTCCATTTACCACAAGGTTATACATGTCAGGCATATTGCCAAAGCCCATCATACCTCCTCCACCAGTAGCTTGCATCTCTTTCATACGACGCATAAATTCTGGTTGGGTGATCATAAATGGTGCTGCATCACTACTCATCGCTTCCACTTGAACTGTATATCCAGAATCTGCGATGGTCTCGGTAATTGTTTTTTGTAGCGTTTCTTTCTCTTCGTCAGAGAGCTTTGAAATTTGCTCTTCTTCTTTCTTGACTAGGTTATCTGCATGCTCAGCATCTACTCTTACAAAAGAAACATTCTCCTTAGAAGATTCTAGTTTTTGCATCAAGTGTGAAATAATAGGAGAATCTAATAAAAGAACTTCATACCCTTTATTTGTTGCTGCAGCAATATAAGAGTGTTGCACTTCTTTATTTGAAGTATAAAGAACAACCGTCTTACCATCTTTATCAGTTTGCGTAGCCTTAATTTTCTCTATGAGTTCGTCCCATAAGAAGTAAGATCCGGCTACGGTAGGATATAGTGCAAATTTGTCAGCTTTGTCAAAGAATTTATCCTCGCTCAACATACCGTACTCAATAACGATTTTGATATCGTTCCACTTTTCTTCAAAAGATTTACGGTCGTCATTGAAGAGGCTCGTTAGCTTATCAGCTACCTTACGAGTAATGTAGCTAGAAATTTTCTTCACTGCTCCATCTGCTTGCAAGTAAGAACGAGATACGTTTAATGGAATATCTGGAGAATCAATAACTCCACGTAACATAGTTAAGAATTCCGGTACAATCCCTTCTACATTATCCGTTACATACACTTGGTTTTGATACAACTGTATGCGGTCCTTTTGTACATTAAGGTCCTGAGTCATCTTAGGGAAATATAAAATCCCCGTCAGATTAAACGGGTAATCCACATTTAAATGAATGTGAAATAAAGGCTCCTCAAATTGCATAGGATACAACTCTCTGTAGAAGCTTTTATAATCTGCATCTTCTAACTCCGTAGGTTGCTTGGTCCATGCTGGAGAAGGGTTATTGATGATGTTATCTACTTCTTGAGTAGGTGCAGCATCTTCTTCCTTTGCTCCTTCTGGCTTTTCTAATGTTTCTGTTTTGGTACCAAATTTAATCGGCACCGGCATGAACTTGTTGTATTTATTAAGAAGTTCTTTGATGCGGTTTTCATCTAGAAACTCTGTATCCTCTTCAGAAATATGAAGAATGATCTCTGTTCCAAAACTTTCTTTTGTTCCTGGCTCAATAGTATAATTAGGAGAACCATCACAAGTCCAATGCACTGCTGGTGTATCCTTATAAGATTTGGTGAGAATCTCTACTTGACTCGATACCATAAAAGCAGAATAGAATCCTAGACCAAAATGACCTATGATACCACTATCCTTTGCTGTATCCTTATATTTTTCAAGAAATTCTTCAGCTCCAGAAAAAGCCACCTCGTTGATGTACTTCTGTACTTCTTCTTCAGACATTCCTAAACCTTGATCAATAATATGAAGCGTTTTTGCTTCTTTATCAATCTTGATCTCTATTTGTTGATCACCTAACTCTACGCCTGCCTCGCCTATTCTTGCAAGGTGCTGTAGTTTAAGCGTTGCATCTGTAGCATTTGAAACGAGTTCTCTTAGGAAAATCTCGTGATCGCTATATAAAAACTTCTTAATTAGCGGGAAAATATTTTCCACCGCAACATTAATTTTTCCTTCTTGTGCCATAATTATATTGTGTTCTATTTAGATTTTAATTATTCCGCTTTCGCGAAAGCGGATTTATTAATAACATTTCCACCATTTCAAGGCTTGTACCATTTATCAGTTTATGACAAGCTGGCAGCAAAATCGTTCTAGTTAAAGAGACGTATCGTCATTCCATAGGGATTGCGTTACTCTGAACTCCTTTAAAATAGAGTGGTCAGTCTTAGATCGATCAGCTTATTTATTTCATGAGGTATCAACAAAAAATTAGGTATTCGATAACAGAGCGTATAGGTCTGCTCTTTAATCGCGCATACAAACACTATAAGCTATTCAAATACCTTAATTTTACCGTTAAATACAAACCGTGGATATTCACTCAGACCTTTATGGGAAAGCATTATTAGATTTCCATCAAGGGAATTATACAGAAGACATTAGCGTTCTTAGTACGAGCATGGAAGATGATGTCATGCCACTACCCTATCTTTTTAGGTTCTATGATCAAATGCCTGTAATGGAGAAAAAAGCATTGGAACTATCTCATGGAACAGTTCTCGATATAGGAGCTGGCGCTGGATCACATTCTCTTTATCTTGAAGAAAAAGGATTTCAAGTGACCGCACTTGATCAAAGTGCCGGAGCGGTTCAAGTAATAAAGGAACGATTTCAACAGCCAGGTTCCAAAGTGCTGCATGAAAACATCTGGAACCATAAAGGGAGCTATGACACCCTTCTACTGCTTATGAATGGAACCGGAATTTTTGAAAAGTTAGAACGTGTTCCTTTGTGTTTGGAATTGCTCAAAAACCTACTTCACAAAAACGGCCAAATTCTAATCGACAGTTCTGACTTGAGATTTCTTTATGAAGACGAAGAAGATGGCGGTCTCTGGGTTGACTCCAGCAAAGAATATTATGGCGAAGTGAGCTTTTCTCTACACTACAAAGGAATGGAATCGACGTCATTTGATTGGTTATATATGGATTACGAACTCTTACAAACCCATGCAACCCGAGCAGGTTTTAAAATCGAAATGGTTCAAAAAGGAGCCCATTACGATTACCTCGCCCGACTTACTATAGATGGCTAGTATAATTGCATGCTGTTAAACTTGAAACAAACACAGAGGTGTTACAATATTCGGTAATTAACTTTACCTCGATAATTCAATCCAATGAAAACAGCATTAATAACTGGCGCCAGTAGCGGCATAGGAAAAGATCTTGCAAAAATACACGCTTCAAAAGGTGGAGATTTAATAATTGTTGCCAGAAGCGGTGATGAGCTGCGCCAGCTTCAATCAGATCTAGAATCGGCCTACCAGATAAACGTTCACGTTATCGTAAAAGACCTGACGGCTCTTAATGCCACACAAGAAATTTATGATGAAGTAAAAGCTGCTGGCATTCCAATAGATTACCTGATCAATAACGCAGGTTTTGGCGGGATAGGTAAATTTTATAAGCGCGATTGGGAAATTGATCAACAGATGATCCTGCTCAATATCATGGCACTCACGCATTTGTGCCGTTTGTTTATTCCTGATTTTGTAAAAAGAAATGAAGGGAAAATATTGAACGTTTCTTCCACAGCCAGTTTGATGCCTGGACCTATGCAAGCCATTTATTTTGCTACTAAAGCCTATGTCACCTCACTAAGTAATGCCATCGCACAAGAATTATCTAAAACTAATATAACCGTAACCAACTTGATGCCTGGGGCAACTGCAACTGGTTTTGGCAAAGTTTCTGGAATGGATAAAACCTCTCTTTTTGATCAAACAGCAACATCAGAAGAGGTGGCACAAACAGGTTATGATGCCATGATCAATGGAGACATAGATGTAAAAGCTGGGCTGTGTTTTTCTCAAAAAGCCATGCTCGCCGCCATCCCACTTGCTCCTAAAAAATTACTTCTTAAGATGATAGAAAAAATGCAGCAACCACGAGAATAGTTATTTATTCCTTGCTCACCTGCTCCAGCAAAACAATGGGTATTCTGCCTATGGGAATTCTAGAGAACAATGGGACAAGGGAAACCAATGGGGCTTTGAAAATCCAGAGTAGCTATAGTAGGTTTCTTTAAGCAATATATTTGTTCTGCTTTCGCGAAAGCGGTACTCTCCAACTACTTTTTACTGACATATATAGAACTGTTGAGATAAAACCGCCACGGAAGGTCTTTATCTTCTTCTGCATAATCAATTCCTATTCTTTTACTAACGCTAATCTCTTCTGCTTTTAAAGCAAGACTTTTATCCTCCTCAATCCATACTTGATCTCCGGTAAGATCTGCACCATAATGAGAGCGATCCAGTCCAAAAGCTTTAGTAAAATTGCCCGGACCAGAAGTAAGTGTTTTATCCAGTTGGTCTTTAGAACGACGCTCTAACATTACTTCTATCCCAGCTAGAGGCTCAACCGCTCGTATAAGAACTGCATCTGCTCGATCTTTAGAGTTGGTAATGACATTGAACAAATGGTGGATCCCGTAACAGAGGTAGACATAGGCCACCCCACCTTCTTCATACATGATTTTTGTGCGCTCTGTGAATCTGCCCAGATGCGCATGACAAGCCTTATCGTCATAGCCTCTGTAGGCCTCTGTTTCTGTAATGATTCCAGAAGTCAGCTCGCCACCCATTACAGAAAGGATCTTTTTACCTATCAAGTCTCTAGCAATGACGACGACATCGTCTTGTAAATAATAAGATTGTGGAAGTTTCAACTTGTTTTTTTGATAAATATAAAACTTGATCAGCTGTCCTGCTTCAGATTTAATACCATCTTAATACTTTACCTTTGTAAATCGAAATCAACCTTTATGTCATTTGAAAAATTAGGACTCGATCCTGCACTCTTAAAGTCCCTTGCCGATCAACAATTACTGGAGCCTACTCCTATACAGGAACAGGCTATTCCTGTTATTTTGGAAGGAAAAGACGTGTTGGGAATTGCCAAAACTGGTTCTGGAAAAACAGCCAGTTATGCCCTTCCTTTACTTCAAAACCTAAAAGGAATTGAATCTAAAAACAGACATATTAGTGCGCTGGTGATGGTCCCTACTCGCGAGCTTGCCGTACAAGTAAGCGACGTGATTAAAACTTTTTCTAAAGCATTAGACAAGCCATTGATCACCATGCCCGTTTATGGTGGTGTGAGCATCAATCCGCAAATGATGAAAATGAATACGGTGGATATACTTGTCGCGACGCCTGGTAGATTGATCGAACTCATAGAGGCAAATGCAGTGGTTCTTAAAGACTGTAAGATATTGGTGCTGGACGAAGCTGATAAAATGCTCTCCATGGGATTCAAGGAAGAAATGGATGCCGTACTTTATCATTTACCGAGAAAGAAGCAAAACCTATTATTCTCGGCTACTTTAAGTCGCGAAGTTAAAAATATTGAAGAAGGCCTTTTAAAAGACCCAGTAGTTATAGAAATTGAAGAGGAAGAGCAAGACTACTCGTTGATCAAACAATTGGGTTACAGAGTTACTGAAGAGAAAAAAGGAGTGCTTCTAAGACATTTGATTGAAGAACATGATATGCAGCAAGTGTTGATTTTCTGTTCTTCTACTTATCAAGTGGAACATGTCAATGACAAACTCAATACCAATGGAATCAAATCAAAAGCCATTCACGGTAAAAAAGCACAAGGAGTTAGAAACACCAATCTAGCCGACTTTAAAAACAGTGCCGAAACTGGGGTGCGATGCCTGGTCACTACCGACTTACTTTCTCGTGGTATAGACATTGAATTCCTTCCTTATGTGATCAATTATGAATTGCCTCGATCTCCTAAAGATTACATTCACCGTATAGGTAGAACTGGTCGAGCAGAAAATCCTGGAACAGCCATTTCTTTGGTGACTAAAGAGGAAGCCAACCATATGCGTATCATCCAAAAAAAGACCAAGTTAAAAGTCTGGATGGAAGATTTACCGGAGTGGAATTCTTGATTAGTTTTCAGTCCCAGCAGCAGTTTTTCAGTAGGCAGTAGGCAGTAGGCAGGTTCATACCGAATTTCATTCGGTATGTGAGCAGGCAGTCTTAGTTTTTTGAAATTTTACACTAGCAATAAGGGATCCTGAATATATCTAGAAGTTACTTCTACCTATTTTTTGAGTTTTTAGCCTAATTTTTCAGATTGATAAGATCGAATAAAACAACCTTATTTTTAGGCATCTACAGAGTTTATCGAAATAGCTAAGCAAAAGGTTTCTACTTTATGCTAAGGTATAAAGATTGATAAGACTTTAACATGAAAACACTACCAGCCTTTTTATTACTAGATGCTCTAATATTAGTCTCTTGTAAAACAGAAACTGAATCTCTTTCTGAAGAAAAAGCTCCCTTTGATTATAGAACTTATTTGTTGAAAGATAAGGATACTAGTATTCCCACTTTTGACTTTCCTTTAAATGCGACTAATGAAGAAGTCTTTAAGATTGTGGATAATTACACACAACAAGACTGTTTTGACACTTTCATTTCAATTACAAAATAGCTGGCTATGAAGTACAAAGTGTTACAGCAGAGTATTGTCATAGATTACCCCCAGCATGTAATCCTAGAATTTAAAGATTGAAAATAAATGAGAACGGTGAGTTATTCTGGAATTATACAATATGACACGGTTAAAAAGCAAACGTTGCGTTTTCTTAATAAAATTGAAAGAGACAATAAACGTTTCCTCATACGTTACGAAATAGATAAAAACGTAAATAGCAGAATTACTGAGAAAATATTACAAGATATAATCGAAGCCTATCTTGAATTTGCAACTACATTATATCAAAAAGAGAACGATATCAAAATAGATCTTGCAACCAAAGGACAACTGGATAACTTTAGGAGTAAACATGCCATAAGGATTTTATTTGACGATTGGGATCATTTTCAAATCCCACCACCCATTTTAAAGGAAACTGAAGAGGTAAACCTTGATTTTGATAAAGAGCTGAATGAAAATTGAAGTGAAAAAACATTGTGATGACACTCGAAGATCCTGAACAAATTTGGGATGCACTCTAGATCTTGATTCAAAAATGTCAATCTAAAATTTTCAAGATGACAAGTCGCATTCCATGAAAGTTAGAGAAAGGCACCAACAGATCTTAGACAAATTTGGAAAAGCATTCCATCCTCTTAGCCATTTGGTTAGCCAAATTTTTTGAGATAATACTGCCTACTCAAATATGCAAGCAAAGCGAGCAAATCAAACAAGTCACTGCCTACTCCTATTGCTAAGCGACAGCGTAGAAATCAACCTGCCTACTGCCTACTGCGACTATATACTAATCCTCTTTCTTAAAATCCAGACTCAAACTATTCACACAATGTCTGATTCCAGTCGGGGTAGGTCCGTCGTTAAAAACATGTCCTAGATGGCTCCCACAATTGGAACACATGATTTCTGTTCGCATCATACCGTGAGTCGTATCTCTCTTGCGCTCGATGGCTCCTTCTACTTCATCATCAAATGAAGGCCAGCCGCAACCAGAATCGAATTTTTGATCTGATTTAAAGAGTTCATTACCGCATGCCGCACAGCTGTAAACTCCCTTGTCATAATGCGTATTGTACTCTCCGGTAAAAGGTCGTTCAGTTCCTTTTTCTCTAAGAATGTGGTATTGGTCTGGAGTCAGTTTTTCTTTATATTCTTTTTCTTTCATTAGATGGTATTTGAATTCATATGATTGATAACTATTCCGCTTTCGCGAAAGCGGAAAAAAAATAAAGCTCCTTAACTAAGTCAGGAGCTTTTATAAATCTTACGTTATACAGCAACTATTTTCTTAAGGCTGGCAGCGCTTCTCCTTTAGGAACAAAGTCTAAAGCCACACCATTAATACAATGACGCTTCCCTGTTGTCTTTTTAGGTCCATCATTAAATTCATGACCTAAATGACTGCCACAAGTATTGCATTTCAACTCTGTACGCGCATAACCTAACTTATAGTCTACATCGCGTTCTACTTGTCCTTCAACAGCTCTGTCGTAACTAGGCCATCCTGTACCCGAATCAAATTTGTTCTCGTTTTCATAAACAGGTGCAAAACAAGCTCCACAAATAAGGGTTCCTGGAGCATACTGTTTATTCAGCGGACTCGTATTTGGTCGTTCTGTCCCTGCTTCTCTTAATACATTATATGCTGCAGGTTCCAAAAGTTCTTTCCACTGGGCGTCTGTTTTGGTAATTTGATATTTTTTTCCTTGCTGTACTTCTTCATTAGAAGAATTCAAAGCTATCTCTTTAGGAGTGTTTCCACAAGAAACTGCTACAAGTGCTATTACGGCGATTACTATCTGTTTGATCATCCTATTTTTATTTAAAGTAAAAATACGCAGTAAAACAATTGTAGATGTTGCAATAATGTTAAGTATTGTGTCAATGATATCATAAAGTGCTAGTTCCAAACATTCTATAAATATCTAGGAATTCATGTGCGATACCCTATTGAAACAAGCATAAAGAAGATCTAATTGGAATACCTAGCGATCAATAAACTTGTAAGCTGGCGTCCTATGAGAAAGTTGAAATTAAAAGGCAGGGCTTGTGGGATCTTCTCGTAGGCTATAATCCTTACACTAAGATCAAATCAAATTAGGTAGCAAAGCCTTTCGGCTAAGACTTCAGGTGATGGAAATATTAGCAATTAATAAATTCAAAAGCAAAGCCTTGAATTTATAATAGGCAATTTTGTAATTTTACACAATGAATAAAAAAGTAGCTATTATCATGGGATCTACGAGCGATCTTCCCGTGATGCAAGACGCCATAGATGTTCTTAAAGAACTAGATATAGAAATTCAAGTAGATGTGGTTAGTGCTCACCGCACCCCAGAAAAGATGTTTGAGTTTGGTAAAACAGCTCATGAAAATGGTATTGCTGTAATTATAGCAGGGGCTGGTGGAGCAGCGCATTTACCTGGAATGGTAGCGAGCTTATCGCCACTACCAGTAATAGGTGTACCAGTAAAATCCAGCAACTCTATAGATGGCTGGGATAGTATTCTTTCTATTTTACAAATGCCAGGTGGCGTTCCTGTGGCAACGGTTGCTCTAAATGGAGCGAAAAATGCTGGAATCCTTGCCGCACAAATTATAGGTGCTACACAAGAAGATGTGAGGTCTAGAATCATTTCTTATAAACTAAGTCTTAAAGATAAAGTCATTCAGGCTGCTGCAGAAATGCAAAAAAATGTCTAAAATCTACCAAGTCGCCTCTGTTATGACCATAGCAGTAACCTTATTATGGTTTTGCTATGCAATGATGCAACGACATCCAGAGAAATGGCAATTTCTAACCGCTGGTGGCGTTCATTTTTTAATGTCTATCATCATCAATAGGCAGTTTATACAAAAAAACCGCAACTACCTAGGTATCATTCACGGCATCTTGATGGTGTCCTTTTTTGGTTTCGGTTATTTCTTCCTTTAAATAATTTGTTTAACGTTCATGATCAAAAGTTTAACAAAATTGTGATAAACAATTGCTCTTGGACCTTTACTTTTACATACATATGAGCATTCAGAATAATCCATTATTACAAAAGTTTGAAACTTTTAATGACACGGCTCCTTTTTCATTGATAAAGGAATCTCATTATGAGTCTGCTTTCGCGAAAGCGATACAACTTGCAAAAAAAGAAATCGATGCCATCACTGAGAATACGGCAAAGCCTACGTTTGAGAATACGATAGAAGCTTTAGACAGCTCTGCAGAGTTATTAGGACGTATTTCCAGCATCTTTTTCAACCTCAACAGCGCAGAAACCAATGACGAAATTCAAAAAATTGCTCGTGATGTAAGTCCGCAATTATCTGAATTTGGTAACGATGTGATCCTTAATGAAGCTCTTTTTAAAAGAGTAAAAACTGTTCATGAAAATAAAGCTTCCTTAGATTTAACAGAGGAACAAAAGACATTGTTGGACAAAGAGTACAAACGTTTTTCTCGCAATGGGGCCAACCTTACGGAAGATAAAAAGAAACGTTTAAGAGAAATAGACAACCAGCTTTCACAATTGTCTTTAGATTTTGGAGAGCGCGTTCTTGCAGCAACTAATGTTTATGAACTGCACATAGAAGAGGACTCCAGATTAACAGGCTTACCAGAAAGTGCTAAAGAAGCTGCTGCCGAAGCAGCAAAGGAAAAAGGTAAAGACGGTTATCTTTTTACTTTAGATTACCCAAGCTACATTCCTTTTATGACTTATTTAGACGATAGGAAATTGCGAGAGGAGCTGTCAAAGGCATTTGGTGCAAAAGCTTATAAAGACGAGTATGATAATCAAGAAAATGTTTTAAAGATTGCGCAGCTTCGTTACGAAAGAGCACAGTTATTAGGTTATCAAACTCATGCACATTTTGTTTTGGAAGAACGAATGGCAAAAACACCTGAAATGGTCAATAATTTTTCTCAAGAGATTCTTGAAAAAGCGACACCTGCAGCACAAAAAGAATTTGATGAGCTTACTAATTTTGCCATCTCGGTTTCTAATCAATCAGAAAACTCAGAATCCATTACCAAATTAGAGAAATGGGATGCTGCTTATTATTCAGAAAAATTAAAGCAACGTCTTTTTGACTTGGACGATGAGCTGTTAAAACCATATTTTAAATTAGAGAATGTGATCAATGGTGTTTTTGAAATCGCCAGTCGTCTGTACGGACTTAGTTTTGAAGAAACGACCGAAATAGAAAAATACCATCCAGATGTTTTTACCTATGTGGTAAAAAATGAAGACAATACATTAAACGCTATCTTCTATGCCGACTTTTTCCCGCGCAAAGGAAAACGCAACGGTGCCTGGATGACTTCTTTTAAAAACCAGTGGCATGATGAGGATGGTCACAACATAAGACCACATATATCTAACGTATGTAATTTCACTAAACCTACAGCTACTAAGCCGTCACTCCTTACTTTTAATGAAGTAACTACTTTATTTCATGAATTTGGCCATGCTCTTCACGGTATGCTAGCAGACACGAAGTACAGAAGTCTATCGGGAACATCAGTATTCTGGGATTTTGTTGAACTACCGAGTCAAATTTTAGAAAACTGGTGCTATGAAAAAGAAGCTCTAGAAATTTTTGCAAGACATTACGAGACAGACGAAGTGATACCATCAACATATATTGATAAAATAAAAGCTGCGGCAAACTTTCAAGAAGGTTTACAAACGTTGAGACAACTTTCTTTTGGAATGATGGATATGAGTTGGCACGGAATTGATCCTACAGGGATTACAGATGTCAAAGCTCATGAGAGAAAAACATTTGATCAAACCGATCTATACCCAGATGTAGCAAGCAGTTGTATGAGTACTGCTTTTGCACATATTTTTCAAGGGGGGTACAGTGCAGGATATTACAGTTATAAATGGGCAGAGGTACTCGATGCAGATGCTTTTGAAGTATTCCAAGAAAAGGGAATTTTTGACAGAACAACGGCAAAGAAATTTAGAGATAACGTACTCTCTAGAGGAGGAACTGAAGACCCAATGTTATTGTATACTCGTTTCCGTGGAAGCGAACCTAAAATAGATGCTTTATTAAAAAGAGCTGGATTAGTGGCTTGATGACATGTATAAGTGATCAATTATAACTAAACAACGACTTAGATCGTTGTTATAAAAAGAATGCTGGAGGTGGGATTTATTCAGCCTCTAATAAAATCAATGCCGAACAACTCGATTGAAAAATTGATAAAAATTTAAATAGATTCCGTAAAGAATGCGGGGAAAAATAGAAAACCAATTGCCAGAAGTTAAATTAATACCAGAAAAATGGGTAGACCGTTACGGTGATTACCTTTTCAACTTTACCATAAGTAGGGTCAATGACCCTATTATGGCCCAAGATCTTGTGTCTGAAACTTTTCTTGCTGGTTTAAAAAGTGCCCACCGATTTAAAGGAAATTCTACAGAGCGCACTTGGTTAATTTCTATTCTCAAACGTAAAATAATCGACTATTATCGCAAGATTAATTCCAATAAGGGTAAGTCTGAAGTGCGCATGAGTTATCTTTCCAGTAGTGATCAAGAAGGCGACTGGATGGAAGAACAAGCGGCAGACCTACGCAATCCTAATGTGGAAGATATGATTGAACAACGAGAGCTAGGTGATGCTCTTGAAGAATGTATCGCTTGTTTACCTGAGCGATATGCCACTATCTTTGTCCAAAAAACCATTGATAATTTGGAAACCGAAACAATATGTAAGGAACATAATATCACGGCGTCCAATCTTTGGGTGATCATTCACAGAGCTCGAGTACAGCTTATGGAATGTCTCAATAATAAATGGCACAAGAATAGTTAATCTAATGAGTAGATTTTTCATCAATTGCGATCAAGCAAGTATATTAAGTACACGAGAACAATATGGCGACCTTAATCCTAAGGAAGCTTTTCGTCACAAACTACACAGAGGTCACTGTATAGGCTGTCGCTCTTTTCATAAAAACAACCAAGGTTTCCAACGCAAACTGAAAGGTCTTAGATGGGTGGCTTTAACAATAGCTCAAAAACAATCTATTAAAAAATGTCTTGCTGAGGCCCTTTTGAAGTAGTTTTAATTCCTGTATTCTTACCTAATGATTTCGTAGACATTCCTGCATTGGAAGCATCTAATTAAATTACTTTTGAGAGCGTTCATTCTAACGCTGCTCAGCAATAGAGCCGCCTTTAATTTAATAAGAGCAGCAATCCGAGCCACAAAACCGGAATTGCCTCCACAAAGAAACTGGTGTAATAATCAGATTTAAATACATCAGAAAACCAGATGGATACAGCTATAATTGGCACTACTATATAGGTACTTACAGCCCATATATTTGTTGCAAACCCAAACTGTATAATCTCCATTACTAAGTAAATTATACATAGGGAAACGCCTAATAATTTGGTGCGATGAATCCCTATCAGTTGTGGAAGTGTTTTAAGCTGAGGAGAATCATATTGCAAATCCCTTATTTCAAAAGGAATACATAGAGCTATGATCAATAAGAATAATTGAACTATATCTAGTCCATAAAGCCACTTGACAGAATCTGTAATAGGAGAAGCTAGAGAGTCATACGAATACTCAAAATTTACATAAACTGATTTCAAAGGAAGAAAACAAATTATAATGACCCATGAAATCGCTACCAGTACCAACTTGATAATAGGTACTTGTCTTAAGTTGTGATGCCTTATCAATGGAAATGCATAGAAAACAGAAAAAGCACTGGCTATAAAAACCATCACAGCAGTCCATAAACTATCGCTAATAATTAAATAAGCCGCAATACCACTAGCGGTTGCTGTAATAGTTATGATAGCTGTTTTAAAACGGAAATATTTTCTTTCCAAAAGCAGCGCTGCATATTTTATAATGTTATAGCCTATAACCACTCCACAAAAAATAAGAAGTAGCATCGCATCATCCAACTTTATAAAGTTCCTAAAATGGAACGCTAGAAACAAGGCCACAAAGCAAAAAGCCACATGAAAACTACTCCTTATATAAAAATCTAATAGCGTTTGAAACCCCTTCATACGGCAAATGTAAACCTGATAGTTAATAACTAAGCAAAAAGCGTTGAGAAATCATTTATTTAGTAACTAACTCTTGTTAGTTAGGCCATCATAAACGACTACTTTTGCAGAGAATTCAGCAAGAATTCAATATCTTAAATATAGACCACATAAGTACTATGAATACAGATCGTTTTGCCCTAAGACATATCGGACCTCGCGAGGAAGACCTTGCCTCCATGCTTGAAACAATAGGTGTTGAATCTATTGACCAACTAGTTTATGAAACTGTACCAGAAAACATACGCCTTCAACAGGATTTACAATTAGATCCAGCGATGAGTGAGTATGAATTCCTGAGTCATATCAATAAATTAGGTAGTAAAAATAAACAATTTAGAACCTATATAGGTCTTGGTTATCACGCCCCTATTACACCGGCTGTTATCCAAAGAAATGTTTTAGAAAATCCAGGTTGGTATACCGCTTACACTCCTTATCAGGCAGAGATTGCCCAAGGACGTCTAGAGGCTTTATTGAATTACCAGACCATGATATCAGACCTTACTGGTATGGAATTATCTAATGCATCCCTACTAGATGAATCTACAGCTGCTGCTGAGGCGATGACCTTACTTTTCTCTGTTCGTGACCGTGCTCAGAAGAAAGAAAATATAGTAAAGTTCTTTGTAGATCAAGATACTTTACCACAAACTAAGGAACTTTTGAAAACTCGTGCTATTCCTCTAGGAATTGAGTTGGTAGAAGGAAACCCTGAAGACATGGATTTTAATGATGGTTATTATGCCATTTTATTACAATATCCTGGTGCGAGTGGAAATGTCGTAGACTATACCGCTTTCGCGAAAACTTGCCAAGAAAATGATATCCGTATAGCAGTAGCTGCAGATATACTTTCCCTTGCATTACTAGAAGCTCCAGGACATTGGGGAGCAGATGTAGTAGTAGGAACAACACAACGTTTTGGTATTCCATTAGGTTATGGTGGACCACACGCAGCCTACTTTGCAACACGTGAAGAATTTAAAAGACAAATTCCAGGACGTATCATAGGTGTAACTAAAGACACCGATGGAAAACGTGCCTTACGCATGGCGTTACAAACGCGTGAGCAACACATTAAAAGAGATAAAGCGACTTCAAATATTTGTACCGCACAAGTATTACTTGCTGTAATGGCCGGTATGTATGGAGTATATCATGGCCCACGTGGCTTGAAGTTTATTGCAAACAAAGTTCACGCTCAAACAGCTACTCTTGCAGACGCTGTTGAAAAATTGGGTATTTACCAAACCAATACTAACTTCTTTGACACCTTGAGTTTCAAAGTAGATGCGGCAGCGGTTGAAAAAGAAGCCTTGAAATTAGAAATTAATTTCTATTATCCTGATGCCAACACGGTTCAAGTTTCTTTAAATGAAACTACTTCTTTGGCAGACGTGAATGATATTGTTTCCGCTTTCGCGAAAGCGGTCAACAAAGACTTCTCTCCTATCACAGAGTTATTAGAGAAAACACATTTAGGAACAGGTCGTCAAACGGAATTCATGACCTATAAAGTATTCAACTCTTATCATTCTGAAACAGAGTTGATGCGTTACATCAAAAAATTAGAGCGCAAAGATTTAGCATTGAATCACTCGATGATTGCACTAGGTTCTTGTACGATGAAATTGAACGCTGCAGCCGAAATGTTGCCTCTTTCAAATCCGCAATGGGGAAATATTCACCCATTTGTACCCCTAGATCAGGCCGAAGGTTATCAGCAAATGTTGAAGAAACTAGAATTGCAATTGAATGAAGCAACTGGTTTTGCTGGAACTTCACTGCAACCTAATTCTGGAGCGCAAGGAGAGTTTGCAGGTTTAATGACCATACGTGCCTATCATATATCACGAGGTGATGAACACAGAAACATCTGTTTGATTCCGTCAAGTGCTCATGGAACAAATCCGGCGAGTGCAGTAATGGCTGGAATGAAAGTAGTTGTGACTAAAGCACTAGAAAACGGAAACATCGACGTAAAAGATTTGCGTGAAAAAGCAGAGAAATACAAAGACAACTTAAGTGCGTTGATGGTGACTTACCCATCTACTCATGGAGTTTATGAAAGTGCCATTCAAGAAATTACAGGACTCATCCATGAAAATGGTGGTCAAGTATACATGGATGGAGCTAATATGAATGCACAAGTAGGATTAACAAACCCTGGAAACATTGGTGCAGACGTTTGTCACTTAAATTTACACAAAACTTTTGCCATCCCTCATGGTGGTGGTGGACCTGGTGTAGGACCTATATGTGTGGCACCACAACTGGTTCCTTTCTTACCTACTAACCCTATCATACCTACTGGTGGTGCTCAAGCAATCTCTCCTATTAGTGCAGCCCCTTTCGGTAGTGCGCTAGCCTGTTTGATTTCTTATGGTTACATCTGTATGTTAGGCGCTGAGGGCTTAAAAAGCTCTACCGAATATGCTATTGTAAACGCCAATTATATCAAGGAACGTCTGGAAGGTAGTTATGCTTGTTTATATGTAGGCGAAAAAGGTCGTGCTGCTCACGAAATGATTATTGACTGTCGTCCATTTAAAGACCACGGTATTGAAGTAGTAGATATTGCAAAACGTTTGATGGATTATGGCTTCCACTCTCCTACCGTATCTTTCCCAGTAGCGGGAACAATGATGATTGAGCCTACAGAATCAGAATCTAAAGAAGAAATGGATCGTTTCTGTGACGCGATGATTTCCATTAAAAAAGAGATTGATGCAACTTCTGCAGACGAGCCTAACAACCTGCTTAAGAACAGTCCGCATACCTTACAAATGATCACTGCAGACGAGTGGGATTTCCCATACACAAGAAGTCAAGCGGCATATCCTTTAGAATATGTCTCTGACAATAAATTCTGGCCTACCGTACGTCGTGCAGACGATGCTTATGGAGACCGTAATTTGATGTGTACTTGTGCTCCTATGGAGGAGTATATGGATTAATCGAACTTGAACATCTGATTTTCCTCACTCGATGCGGAAACTGCTAGTATAAGATTCAGTGTTCGGAAACGTTCTCGACTCTCGCTCGAACTGACATTAAAAACCGAATCAACTTTTGTTGATTCGGTTTTTTATTATCTTCATTTAATTAGGAATTGGAATTATGGTTTAGCTCATCGTTGTTTAGCTAAAAGAAACTATTTTAAGTGGTTTATTTATCATTAGTGTCCGATAAAGTTTTTCCAATACCGTTAAACATGCTGCCATTGAAGAGTTTCAAAAAAAACATTTATACAACCACCATGCTTTTGTCGTTCTTCATTATTTATGAAATGAATGCGCTTAGAATAGGAATAAATCAAATGATGATTACTGTTTTTTAGTTAGTTATAGTGTAGTCTATATGCTATAATCTTAGAGCGCAGCGATCTATGATCTTTTCTCAGACATTAGTGTTTATTTAGATACCTTACCGATTATGATACTTTTCATAATTATTGCCCTTGCTTTAATTTCTGTTACAACCGCAACTTTACAGAGTTGTGAAGAAATCATTGAATTTGTCGAATCAGAAGATTATGGAGTAGTAATCGTTATTCGAATTTGAAAGGATGAATTTAAAAATTCTAGCAGCAGTTGATCATCTATTTTAAATGGTTAAGCGAACCAAAAAAGCTCAAAAAATGTACTCTATCAAAACATAAAAAGCGTGTTGCTTTCTTTAGCTTTTATACCGATAATTCTCAAATAGCGTCTTTACTATTCATTGCATTATATAATTCTCAATAAAACCACTTGAAAATTTGATGATTCTCAATAAAATAAAAAACACCACATATTCCATGGGATTTTATTAGGAACAAACCATATAAATCACTTTTTTTGTTACTTCTAAGATAGAAAACGGCTGCATGAGAGCAAAAATTACTGGAGTGGGAAGTCACATTCCTGATGTTGTGAGAAAAAACGAGGAGTTCATGAATCATGAATTCTTGAATAATGATGGAAGTTCCTTTGGTAGCGATAACGCTATCATCATACAAAAATTTGTAGCAATCACAGGTATTGAAGAGCGCAGGTACATGAGCAAAGAACTCCTGACCAGCGATATCGCTACCTTTGCCGCGCAAAAAGCAATTGCAGATGCTCATTGTGATCCAGAAACTATTGATTTTATAATCGTAGCACATAATTATGGTGACGTAAAACCAGATGGCGGTTCTAGTGATATGGTTCCTAGTCTTGCCAGTCGCGTAAAGAACAAACTGGGAATAAATAATCCTAAATGTGTTGCTTATGACCTCTTATTTGGTTGTCCTGGCTGGATTCTAGGTGTTACTCAAGCAGACTCTTTTATCAAATCTGGACTTGCTAAAAAAGTACTAGTCATAGGTGCTGAAGCTTTATCTCGCGTCGTAGATCCTCATGATAGAGATTCTATGATCTATTCTGATGGTGCTGGAGCAGCTGTATTAGAACCTAGTCATGATGAACATGGTATTTTAGGACAGGCAACAGCTACTTATACAGAAGAAGAAACCTATTTTATCTTCAATGAGATTTCTTATAATAAAGTTCTAGAAAACAAAACCAAGTACATTAAAATGCACGGGCGTCGTATTTACAACTTTGCGCTTTCTAAAGTCCCTGAGGGAATGAAAGAAGCAATGGATCAAGCTGGTGTAGATATTAAAGATCTTAAAAAGATTTTTATTCATCAGGCTAATGAAAAAATGGACGAAGCTATCGTCCATCGTTTCTACAAACTCTACGGTATGGAAGTACCTAAAGACATTATGCCTATGGTCATTCACAAATTAGGAAACAGCTCTGTAGCAACAGTTCCTACGGTGATGGATCTTGTTATACGTGGAAAAATGCCACAACACAAAGTAGAAAAAGGAGATGTAGTTATGTTTGCTAGTGTAGGTGCTGGTATGAATATCAATGCGATCGTGTACAGGTATTAGGTTTGTTTTTCTGTTGTTCTGGAAATTTAGCTAACTGTAGCCCCTTTTTATCTGTGAAAAGTCATTTTAAAGGAATCCTATTAGATGCAAAGACAGGTTCTAAAACAGGTTCTAAAAATAAAATATTAACATTTATTTAAACCTTTTCATGAATTGGAGGTCTGATCTATAAAGACCCCTTTTTTATGAAAACTATACAGTTGTTTGCATTCCTAATACTAAGCACTTCTTTCATAACTTCTTGCAGTGAAGAATCAGATTATACCCCTATCAACGCGTCCAGTATATTAAACTTACCTGAAGCTCCCTATAATTACACCGATATAAATATACCTAATCACTTGTCCAATAATGTACTTATGGGTATGGGACAAAATGCAGCGATTGATAATGACAATACGCCTACTACTAATCCGACGACTAACGAGGGGGCTACGCTAGGACGGGTTTTGTTTTATGATAAAAACCTAAGCACCAATGGAACTATCGCCTGTGCCTCTTGTCACATACAAGCTGAAGGGTTTTCAGATAGCAGAGTTCTCAGTATAGGTTTTGACATAGCAAGTACAAGAAGGCATTCTATGAGTCTCATTAATGCGCGGTGGTATGCGAGAGGACGTTTTTTCTGGGATGAAAGAGCAGCTACTCTGGAAGAACAAGTCTTAGAACCATTTCAAGATCCAGTAGAAATGGGAATGACCTTAGCAGAAGTTGTGACCAATGTTCAAAATCAAGAATTCTATCCACAACTTTTTACGAATGCATTTGGCACTGAAGAGATCACATCAGATAAAATATCAAAAGCCTTATCTCAATTTATTAGAAGTATAGTGAGTGTTTCTAGTAAATACGATACTGGTAGGGCTACAGTTAATATACCTAATACCAACTTCGCTAATTTTACTCCAAGTGAAAATAATGGTAAGAGTTTATTCTTTAGACCCAAAGCGGCTGGGGGCTTAAGCTGTATAGGCTGTCATTCTACGGAGGCTTTTATTAATCCTAGTGCAGGAGCCACTAATAATGGTCTGGACTTAGTCTCCACTGACGATTTAGGTGTTTTTGAGGCTATAGCTAATCCTCAGTTTTTAGGGGCATTCAAAGTACCCTCATTAAAGAATATTGAACTCACCGCACCATACATGCATGACGGCAGGTTTGCCACACTTCAAGAAGTAGTGGAGCATTATAATAGTGGTGTACAAGACCACCCTAATTTAAGTAACAGCTTGAAAGATCCAAATGGAATGCCGCAGCGTCTCAACCTTACAGATCAACAAATAACAGATGTTGTGAATTTTCTAAAAACCTTAACCGATACCGATATTACTGCAGACCCAAAGTTTAGCGATCCATTTTAATACAATACGGACTAACTTCAATGATTGACCTCCATATACCTGTAGAAGGAGCCTCCCCTATTTTTAAACTAAACGTTGATCCTATCAGTATAACAGGGAAAGAATCTAATAAACGACCTCCATATCTATAAAAATATCATCTTTAGGCCAGTCGCTATCATCCCTCGGCACTCTCGCAATTTGATCTGCGATTTCCATTCCTTTTGTAACCCTACCAAATATGGTATGCTCCTTATCCAGATGTGGCGAGGAATTTAAAGTGATAAAAAAATCAAACGGATCGTGCCAGTTCTGAGGATTATCAATCCATTGTTTGGCACTGCTTAAAGAACCTCTTTCATGCTTCACCCCTGGCAAAAAATGTGGTGGCAATTTATAATTACCCGCACTCGCTCTTTTCAAAGACGGTAAGACTTCATCACTATTTCCAGCTTGTATTACAAAGTCTTCTACTACTCGATGAACATAAGTACCATTAAAATATCCGTTTTTTACTAGGAAAATAAAGCTACCCCTGTAAATAGGAGTCTCTGTAAACAGCTCCATTTCTATGATTCCATAGGTGGTTATTAAACGTACTCTGGTCTCGGGGTTTTCTTTAGCATACCTCGTAAAAAACACCTGTACACTGTCTTGTGGTATGTACGCAAGCAAGGTGTCACCGCTGGTAGAAATCTGGCGTTTGTATGTTTTTTCTAGAATACGCTGCTCCTTTGTTAATCGTTTTACCGTATCCTGTGCTTCTTCTTTTATGATTTTTTGAACTTGTGGAGTATCTTTACAAGAGAAACAACACCACACCAGTATTAAAACGAGGAAAATTGACTTCATTTGATGATTTTTTGAATCAGCTATCAAAGCTAAAGAAATTACCACTTCCAGGCATAGAATCACAGCTTAAAATGGCTGCGGTACAACGCTTGGATGAAATGCAGCGCATTACTTTAGAGGATCGCACTCCAAAAGAAGCCTCTGTAATGATGTTGATTTACCCAAAAGGTGATATTCCGCATTTTGTTCTTATTGAGCGCACAACATCTACTGGCAAGCACAGCGGTCAGATTGCTTTTCCTGGCGGTAGAAAGGAGAGGAGTGATCATGACCACAGTGTGACCGCTTTACGTGAAACAGAGGAGGAAATTGGAATAGACAGGAACGATCAACACTTGATCATGCCGTTGACTTCTATTTACATTCCTCCAAGCAATTATATGGTTTATCCTTATCTCGCTTTCGCGAAAGCGGAATTAAAATTCACCCCTCAAATAAGCGAAGTAAAATCTGTGATCGAAATAAAACTTTCAGAATTGCTGGACCATAAAAACCAAAAACGTACGGTATTATCAACCAGTTATATGAAAGAAGTGAGTGTGCCTTGCTTTTACTTCGGGGAGGTGATGGTCTGGGGAGCCACGGCAATGATGTTACAAGAAATAAAAGATGCTTTTATCGCTGCGGAGTTTGAGTAGGCACTGCCTTAATTTAAAAAGCTATTCTTATATTTGTTAATTCTATAAAATTTAAAATTACATGGGATTATTTAAAGAAAATCCTTTTGGCCATATCTTATTTTTAAAAAAATGGCTTATACGTATTGCTGGAGTATTATCTCACCGACGTTATCGAGGCTTTAACGAGATGGAAATTGAAGGCAGCGAGATTATCAGAAACCTACCAGAAACGGGGGTTTTGTTTGTTTCTAATCATCAAACCTATTTTGCTGATGTGGTCAGCATGTTTCATGTTTTCAATGCTTCTTTAAAAGGAAGGGATGACAGCATTAAAAACGTAGGCTACCTCTGGAATCCTAAACTTAATATCTATTACGTTGCTGCCAAGGAAACCATGCAAAGTGGCTTATTACCTAAAATATTTGCCTATGCTGGTGCCATTACCGTAGAGAGAACATGGAGAGCAAAAGGAGAAGAAGTGAGTCGCTCTGTAAATCCAGACGACACTAAAAATATAGGCATTGCATTAGAGGATGGTTGGGTGATCACTTTCCCACAAGGAACTACCAAACCTTTTAAACCCATCAGAAAAGGTACTGCCCACATTATTAAACAATACAAACCTATTGTTGTGCCTATCGTAATTGACGGTTTCCGTAGGAGTTTTGACAAAAAAGGACTGCGCATCAAAAAGCGTAATATTCTTCAATCCATGGTAATTAAGGAACCTCTTGAAATCGATTATGAAAACGACTCTATTGAGAAGATTGTAGAGCAGTTGGAATATTCCATCGAGCAACACCAGTCGTTCTTAAAAGTGATTCCTCTAGAAGAAGTTGAGGCACAAGAAGAATTGAACAAAATGCGTAAGTGGGAGTACTAGAACTCTGTTAATGATCTGATCGCTTTAACACTATACTATAGGTATAAAAGCATACTTTCAATCCTACTCTATTGCATCAAATTAATGTCTGCTATACTCTTGATTCTATTGCGTTCTAAAAAGGCATCTATAGTTTCAAAATGCTCCATCACTCGTTGTTGTTTAAATTCAAACACCTTTTCAGAAAGTCCTTGAAGAAAATCACGGTCATGAGAAACTAAAATCAATGTCCCATCGTAGGTGGAGAGTGCTTCTTTGAGCACGTCTTTAGACTTGAGGTCCAAGTGGTTGGTAGGTTCATCGAGAATAAGCAAGTTCACAGGCTCTAGAAGTAACTTTACCATGGCGAGTCTTGTCTTTTCACCTCCAGAAAGAACACCCACTTTCTTTTCTAGATCATCACCACTGAACATAAAGCGACCCAAAATATTCTTCATTTGAGTGCGTATATCACCTTCTGCTACTTCATCAACCGTTTGAAAAATAGTAAGGTCTTTAGCTAGCAACGCCGCTTGGTTTTGTGCAAAATACCCCACCTTAATATTATGTCCTAACTGGCAGGTTCCATCTACTTCTATTTCTCCTAAAATCGCTTTTATCATGGTAGATTTCCCTTCACCATTGCGGCCTACAAAAGATACTTTCTCCCCTCGAGCAATAGACATGTTAGCATCCTTAAAAACCACATGATTCTCATAAGACATGGACACATCTTTTACGGTCACTGGATAATCTCCAGATCGAGGCGAGGGAGGAAAACGCAGCTTTAAAGCACTGGTATCTACCTCATCAATTTCGATAATTTGTAATTTATCCAACATCTTCTCACGAGAAGATACTTGATTTGTTTTGGAATAAGTTCCTTTAAAACGCTCTATAAAAGTCTTATTATCGGCAATGAATTTTTGCTGTTCTTGATAAGCCTTTATCTGGTGAACTCTACGCTCTTCTCGCAATACCAAGTAATGAGAATAGGTGGCTTTATAATCAAAAATACGCCCCATAGTTACTTCAATAGTACGATTGGTAATCGCATCAATAAATGCTCTATCGTGAGAGATAACCATTACTGCATTAGCTTTATGGACCAAAAAATCTTCTAGCCATATCACCGATTCAATGTCGATATGATTGGTAGGCTCATCGAGTAAAATCAAATCTGGTTTTTGAAGCAATATTTTAGCCAGCTCCATACGCATGCGCCATCCACCACTAAACTCGGCAGTCTGCCTAGTGAAATCTTCTTGTTTAAAGCCTAATCCTTTGAGCGCTTTTTCAACTTCAGCATCATAATTGACCTCTTCTAGAGCATAGAATTTGTCTCCTAACTCGGTCACCTTTTCTATGATTGCCATGTACTGATCACTTTCATAATCTGTTCTTACGGTAAGCTCGGTATTGAGACGCTCCATCTCTTCCTTCATAGCAAAGACTTGTTTAAAGGCTTTGGCAGCTTCTTCAAAAACAGTACAATCGTCTTCAGTGAGCAAATGCTGTGGTAAGTAAGCGATCACCATATCTTTAGGGGCTCGTACATGTCCACGAGTGGCTGTTTGTTCCCCGGCGATGATCTTCATCATCGTAGATTTTCCTGCGCCGTTTTTCCCCATCAATGCTATTTTATCGGTAGGATTGATAACAAAGGAAACATCGCTAAATAAGGTAGTACCGCTAAATGCTACGGCAAGATTATCTACTGTGATCATGATCTGTTTTTAGAAGCTGCAAAAGTAAGAACAAAAGAAGAGAGAATATATAGCGCTAACTAAAAGAAACGATAAACAAGAGACGAGAGACGAGAGTAAAGTTAATGAAGCAGCCTTATCATTTTTGAGAAGTCAAGGATGCAAAGTATGAAAAAGCACCAACTCTTCAAGCGGCTATGTCTCCAAAAAAACTCAAACTTTAACAGCCTCAATAACAATAGCTCCTAATTCCTGCGCACTTGTAAAAAACAAATAGTCACTTTCGTGTTCAGAAAACCGGTATTTCTTGCGCAGCTGCGCTACCGTTTCTTTGTTGTTGCGAGTGACGATTGCTCTAGCACTTTTAGCATAAAGCCTTTTTAATATTTTGGGTTTGTTTTGAGAAACCTTTTTAATTTCAAAAACGCGACCAGGGAAATCAAATAAGTTTTCTGAAGTAAATAAGTGGGCATCTTGATCCAACTTTTGCAAGGCATATTGCTGCATTAGGGAATCAAACTGTTGGGATTTCATAACAGCAGCGTTAGGCTCATACAGGTATTTTTGAGGCTTGGAGTAAGTAGTACTGTACTGTACTTCCAGAATGCTTTTAAAAATGGGTTGATCTGTCAAAAGGTTGACACAGGTTAAACTGACCTGACTTACCTCTTCCTTGGTTAAAACCCAAAGCAATTCTTTGACTTCATTTTTTACCGCCACGATATGTAAAGAGCTCACCTTTTCTAATTGTAAGATACCTGCGGTAATATCTAGCATGGGAGATGTTTTGATCATGACCCTTTTACCTCTATCGAGTAATAACTCTAAGTTTTCAATCACATTAGGCTCGTAGTCTTTTAACAAGATTGCCTTCGTGTGTGTCGCTGTTTTTCTACTGGGATCTAAGTAAATTAAATCATAAAACTCTTGATTTGCTCTAACAAATTGAATTCCGTCACCTTGAAATGACATCGTTTGAAGTTCTTGTACTTTAAATGAATGTTGTGCGTATTCCTGCAAAGATTTAGAAAGTTCTATATGGGTTGTTGAGGAGCAGGCTTTCGCGAAAGCGGAAACGTCAATACCAAATCCACCCGTAAGATCAATCATGCTATCGATCTGATACAGTTGCGATTTGTAGACAGCCGTTATTTCGGAACTGGTTTGCTCTAAATTTACTTTAGGCGGATACATGATTTGATGATTCTCAAAAAGAGAAGGGAATTTATGACGCGCCTTCTGCAAGCCTACTAATTGCTGTGTGAGTTCCTGATTGGAGACCCTGTCAAAAGGATGCTTCTGGAGCATAAAAGCCGCTGCAGTCTCTTGCAAATGAGCTTTTAAATAAGTGTCTATTTCTGTTCTTATGACAGCCTGATTCATCTATAAATTTTGAGTCAGTTTCTTAACGATCTTGTATTCGCTTAAAAACTCCTTAGAGATCACTTTAATAGCGGTATACGTAGGCACAGCTAAAACTAAGCCTAGAATACCAAATAAAATTCCAGCCACCAGAATGATGATGAAAATCTCTAGAGGATGTGATTTTACACTTTTTCCAAATATCAACGGCTGATTTAAAAAATTATCGATCGCCTGTACAAATCCGTAGCCTATAACTATAATGATTAATTTAGGAAGAATGATATCAGAAAAATTAGAACCTAGATTATCACTAATCACAAAAGCAGACATCAATACATATCCGATTGCAGGACCCAAATAAGGGACTAGGTTAAGCAATGCACAGAAAAAGGCGATAATGATCGCATTCTCCACTCCTACGATAAACAAAATGATGCTGTACAAAACAAATAATATAATGACCTGAAAAACCAATCCTATAAAATATCTAGAAAGCAGTTGCTTTATTTTAGTAAATGCTCTTAAAAACTGACTTTCATTTCCTTTTTTAGAAAACACTAAAACTCCTTCTAATAACAGTCGGCTGTCCTTAAGAAGGAAAAATGTAATGAATAATATGGAGAATAGCCCTATTGCAAAACTACCTAAAGTTCCAAAAAAACCATTTACAAACTGTGGAATAAGATCTATGTTCAGATTCTCATAATAATCCATTTGTTGAAGTCGCTCCAGAATATTAACTCTTTGAATACCAAAATAATCACTGATTTGCTGATTGAGAATTTCTACATTTACTTGCAGCTCTTCAAGATCTATTTGACTTAAGTTTTCACTTTGCTCCGTAATCACTGGTATCATCAATAGTATAGCTCCTATAATGATCATAAAGAGTATCAATAGAGTCACTATGACAGCAATTGTATTATGAAGTTTCAACCTATCGCGCAATAGTAGCACAATAGGCCTTCCTATCAATGAAAGTACCGCCGCAACACCTATATAGGCTAGTACTGACTGTATCTCCCACAGGAACCAAAAAAGGATTAAGGTTCCAAAAATAATTCCTAAGGCTCTTAGAATACCAAAAGCTATTGATTTTGAATGTAATGCTTTGCTCATAGCTTAGTTGGTAAAAACGTATTTGATAATATTTGCTCCCATATCTAGGGCTTTTTTGCGTACCTCGGGTGGATCGTTATGTACTTCTGGACTTTCCCATCCATCACCTAAATCACTCTCATAGGTAAACAATAAAACTAACCTTCCCTCATGAAACAGACCTTTAGCTTGCGGTCGTTGGCCTTCATGCTCATGAATTTTAGGCAAGCCTTTAGGGAATTTTACATACGTACTAAAAATAAGATGTGAGGCGGGTAATTCCACTAATTCTTTTTGAGGGAATAATTTAATAAGCTCTTTATTCAGATAAGGTTCCATTCCATAATTATCGTCTATGTGAAGGAAACCTCCACTTAAAAGGTAATTTCTCAAGTTTTGAACATCTGCTTCATTAAAAACAAGGTTACCATGTCCTGTCATATGAATAAATGGGTACTGAAAGATATCTATACTACTGGATTCTACGGTTGCTACCTCTGTATTTAATCGGGTGCCTATATGATCGTTACAATAGCTTATTAAATTAGGAACCGCAGTAGGGTTAGCGTACCAGTCGCCACCACCGTTGTATTTTAATACCGCTAGTTGTTGCGCATAAACATTACTCAGAAGCAACAGGCAGATGAAAAGGAATGCTTTTTTCATAAGTTAGCAAATTACAAACTTATCTGACATTAATAATTAATGTTGATTATTAATGTGTAAATAAAACATAATTTAATATGATCACAAGGTTAAGTTTTTATATTTAAGGTTCACATATCCCTTTGTTATGTATCTACTACCATCTTATAAAGTATTTATTCCCCTATTAAGCTTATTTGGAGCTTTTACTATACTGGCATTTCAACATGCTGAAAATAGTTCAGAGCCTATCACAGGGACTCCACAAAAGAACCCAATCGTTTTAGAGCTATTTACTTCTCAAAGTTGTCCAACTTGCGAAAATGCTGACATTCTTGCTAATACCATTAAAGATTATAAGAACGTAATCGTCTTGTCATATCATATAGATTACTGGAATCAACTAGGGTGGATAGATACATTTTCAGACGCAAGCCATACCGATTACCAACGCAATTATGAAAGAAGATTTGATCGCAATTCTTACGCGCCTCAGATGGTATTGAACGGTAGATCTGAATTTGATGGAGCAAATGTTAGGTTACTTAACTCTTCTTTAAAAGAACAAAGTACTACAGAAAAACTACGTACTCCTCAAATTAATAGAAATGAGAATAAATCTGTAAGCGTGTCTTATGATTTTTTTACAGAAAAAAAATATGATAAAGCTTACGCATTGCTCATCATAGATTCTTATGATGTAGCGATTGATAATGGTCCCAACATAGGTAAATTGATGACCAATACCAATATTGTTATTAACCGAGCACCTCTTCAACTGGACAGCTCTAAGGGGAATTATACTTTTGAATTAGCTCCCAATGTAAAAGAAACTGATCAATTTAAAGTTGCTATTATTCTACAGGATAACAACTTGAATATTGTAGGAGCCTCTGTATCTAAGATTCAGTAATACTATTAAAAATAGCAGCGGTGTAAACACCTGCGGTCTCTGTACGCAGCCTTTTAGTTCCTAAAGATGTAGGTATAAAGCCGTTTTTTAAGGCCATTTCTATTTCGATTAATGATAAGTCTCCTTCTGGACCTATAATCATGGTGAGATCTTGATCTTTATGTAAGAGTTGAGAAAGCATCTTCTTATCTGTTTCTTCACAATGCGCAATACCTTTTACTCCCTTTAGATCTGCTTTTATAAAATCAGTAAATGGAGTAAGCTCTTCTAAAACTGGAAGATAAAACTGATTGCTTTGTTTCATTGCACTGATTAAAATCTTCTGAAATCGAGCTGAATTTATTTTTTTACGTTCGCTATGCTCACATAGTAAAGGGGTTATTTTTGAAATCCCCATTTCTGTAGCTTTTTCTAGAAACCACTCCATACGATCGTTCATTTTAGTGGGTGCAATAGCGATATGTAACTGTGACGTTGGTGGAGGATACGCTTTCGCGAAAGCGACATCTATATTACATTTACTACTGGTCACAAGGCTTATCGTGCCATGGAATAGATTTCCTACTCCATCTGTGATATGAACTTGATCACCTGCTTTTTTACGCAACACCTTAGTCATATGGGTGGCTTGTTCCTTATCAAGTTCCAGGCTGTTGGATTCTGGAGATATACTGGAATAATAAAATAATTGCATTAGAGCTCTATTCTAGGTGAAGCAGCAGTTTCCATTCCTGCGGTGTAACCTTCTAAAAATTTATAATATCCAGAAATCCCTATCATAGCGGCATTATCTGTGGTATATTCAAATGGAGGGATAAAGGTATTCCAGCCCATTTTATCATAAGACACCAACTTAGCTCTTATTCCAGTATTAGCACTCACACCACCACCTATAGCAACAGTTTTTATTCCAGTTTGCTGCACTGCCTTTTCGACTTTTTGGAACAATATCTTTATTAAAGTAAATTGAATACTGGCGCAAATATCATAGAGGTTTTCTTTGATAAAATCAGGATTATTCTTTTGCTCTCGTTGTATGAAATACAATACAGCAGTTTTAAACCCACTGAAACTGTAATTTAAATCCGGCGCTTTAGGAACAGGGAATGGAAACTTCTTAGGATCCCCTAGTTTTGCAAGTTGATCTATTTGTGGGCCTGCAGGATATCCCAATCCCAGCATCTTACCACTTTTATCAAAAGCCTCTCCTATCGCATCGTCTTGTGTAGTTCCTATCACTTCCATTTCATGGTAATCGGTCACTTTTACAATTTGAGTATGTCCACCACTTATAGTCACTGCAAGAAAAGGAAATGTAGGTTTTTCTTGACCAGTATCAATAAAGTGTGCTAAAATATGCCCCTGCATGTGATGTACATCGATAAGAGGTATATCTAGTGCCAGCGCTAAAGACTTTGCAAAACTCGTTCCTACCAGAAGACTCCCCATAAGTCCAGGACCTCTTGTAAAAGCAATAGCGCTTAAATCTTCTTTTGTGATACCTGCCTTTTTTAATGCTTGATCTACCACTGGAACTATATGCGATTGATGCGCCCTAGAAGCAAGCTCAGGTACTACTCCTCCGTACTGTCGGTGTATTTCTTGACCAGCAACTACGTTGGATAAGACTTGATCATTTTTAAGAATAGCGCAAGCAGTATCATCGCAGGAGGATTCAATTGCAAGAATGTAAGAATTTTGTGTCTGCATGAAGGCTTTAAGGCATAAAAATTGTAATCTTTGCAAAAGTAAAGGATATATCATTAGGAAACTTCTTAAAATACTAATCAAAACCATGATGGTGCTGCTTATATTATTCATAATATTAGCAGTAACATTCTCATTTCCAAGAGTTCAAACAGCGGCAGCACAGTATACCACTTCTTATCTTAATGAGAAATACGGTACCGATATAGAGATTAAAGCCATAGACATTTCCTTTTCTGGAGATGTCATCCTTAAGGAAACCAGAGCTTTAGACGGTCGTAAAGACACAATTATTTACTTTAAAGAGCTCCGATCTTCCATTCTTGGTTTTGGAGACATGATCGCTGGACATCCAGATCTAGGAGATACTTCCATAGATGGACTGTACCTCAACATGAAAAAATACAAAGGTGATAAAGATGATAACCTCAATGAATTTATAAATAAATTTGGAACAAGTCAGGGAAGCTCTTCCACACCTTTTATACTTACCACAGACGACTTAAATATCACCAATTCCAGGATTAGTATCATAGATGAAAATCTTAAATACCCAGAAACATTCATTGCAAAGAACTTGAACCTACAATCTGATGGACTTACCATAGAAGGCTCTGACGTAAGTGCTGAAATAAAAGACGCTAATTTTGACATGTATACAGGTGTCATGAAAGCAGATGCAAACGGCAATAAAAACTTAAGAATTAAAAATTTAAAAGCAGACTTCTCCTACACACCTGCTCAAATTCTTGCTCATGACTTAGTCATCAATACGGCGGGTTCAAAATTAGAGGGGGATCTTAATTTATCCTATAATAGAGAAGATTTTGCCGATTTCATAAAAAAAGTAGCATGGGATTTCGATATTAAAAACGCCAATTTATCTACTAACGAGCTTAGAAAATTCTACGATGAAATTGTAGAGAATGATAAGGTGAATTTAAAAGGGCGCTTAAAAGGAACGCTCAACGATTTTGTAGTAGAAGATCTTGTTGCAACTACCTTAGGTGATATTACTGTAGATGGAGAAATGCACTTTAAAAACCTTATCGAGAACGAAGATGATTTTTTTATAGAAGGTGACTTTAACAACCTGCAAGTCAGCAATACCGATCTTAAAAAATTCTTACCTAACATTTTAGGCGATAATTTACCAACAAAGTTAAATCAACTAGGGACTATAAAAGCAACAGGTTATGCGAGCGTTAATGCCAACCAAGTAGTTACTAGGCTTTCTGGGAGTAGTCGTAAAGGAAATTTTAATTCAGATCTGGTGCTCAACAATATACAGAGTGGCACTATTGCATACAACGGAAACATAAAATTACAACGCGTTGATCTGGGTTCTTTACTTGGTCTTGAAGAGCTTGGTAAAGTGAGCTTAGATCTTGATGTCAATGGTCGCGGCTTTGATCCTGAAAATGCCAATGCTACATTAAAAGGAAGAATCGCTCAACTAGATTTCAACGGGTATTCCTATCGCAATATTAAAGTAAATGGCGAGTTCAAAAAACCCATATTTAACGGTAAGGTATCTGTAAATGATCCTAACCTTCAAATGGATTTTGACGGTCTTGCAGACCTTACTGCTGCTGTAAACACCTACGACTTTAAGGCAAAAATCAAGTATGCTGACTTAAATGCTATCAATGTTTTTAAACGTGATTCTCTCGCTATTCTCCAAGGAGATATCGTGATGAACATGCAAGGTACTACCCTAGATGATGCCGTAGGAACTATAGACATTAATGATGCTAGTTATAAAAACCCTAACGATACTTATGTTTTTGCTGACTTCAGTATTGTTTCCAGCTTTAAAAACAAAGAGCGTTTTATTTCTATAAACAGTACAGATATCATTGAAGGAGAACTATCTGGGGTCTTTAAAATTGCTGAAATCCCCGAATTATTTAAAAATAGTATTGGTAATGTCTATACCAATTACAAATCAGAAAATATTACGCAAGATCAATATTTAGATTATGAATTTAAGATTTATGATAAAATAGTAGATCTTGTTTTTCCTGATATCGCTCTAGGCGAAAACACGATTTTAAAAGGCCAAGTAGCCAGTAACGAGGCACAATTCCGTATGACCTTTAGATCGCCAGACATTAAGATTTACGATATAAAACTGGATCAGGTTAATGTGCAAATCAATAACCAAAACCCTTTATTCAACACATTTATTAAGATAGATGGAGTTAAAAATGGTGTTTATGACATCAATGACTTCCAGCTTATTAATGTTACTAATAAAGATACCTTGCTCTTCCGTACCAAATTTAATAGCTCTTCTAGAGATACCGATAAGTTCAACCTAAGCTTTTACCACACGATAAATAACCTGAATCAATCTGTGATAGGAATTAGAAAAAGCGACGTTGTTTTTCAAGGTCAAAAATGGTTTTTAAACAAAGCAGATAAAGAGGTGCAACTTAAATTTGATCACGACTTTAAAACCTTTAAAATAGACAGCTTGGTAGCCAAACACCAAGAAGAACTGATTACTCTTGCAGGGGATATTACTGGTAAGGATGATAAAGACTTGCATTTAAACTTTAAAGATGTCAGGGTTTCTAGCCTTACCTCACCTATTGACAGTTTAAAACTCAAAGGCTATATTGATGGTGTATTATCCTTAAAACAAACCAATGGTAATTATGCTCCTACCAGTGAATTTACAGTAAAAGGTTTTGAAGTCAATGGGACTCCTTTAGGAGATTTTGAACTATCGCTTGCTGGTAACGAAGATTTAAGCCTTTACAATGTAAAAGCTCAGCTCAAAGACGAGGTTCAAAAAACATTTACCGCACAAGGAAATATAAATACCAGTGGGGAAAATAGTGAAGTCAATGTAACCGCTGTTTTCAAAGATTTTAACCTCTTAGCCTTAAGTCCGTTAGGAGGAGAGGTATTAGATAATATAAGAGGATTCACCTCTGGACAAGCACGACTTACCGGAGACCTCGCTGCTCCTGATATCAATGGATCTTTAAGATTAAGAGATGCCGGGCTGCGTATTCCATATTTAAATACCGATTTTGATATCGAGAATGGCTCACAAGTCAGCATCACTTCTACAGCTTTTAATTTTAATAATTTACAACTCAAGGATACCAAATACGATACTCGAGGACTATTATCTGGAGCCATCAACCACAAAAACTTCGGCTTTTGGGATCTGGACTTGAAAGTAGAATCAGAAAGATTGTTAGCCTTAGACACCGAGTTGACACCAGAAGCCTTGTACTATGGAACTGCATTTATAGATGGCCAAGCAACCATTACAGGACCTGTAAAAGAGCTTTTTATCAATGTAATTGCTACGACTGGAGAAGCAACTGTTTTTAAAGTACCTATTGATGATGGAGAATCTCTGGGAGATACATCAGCTATATACTTCTTAAGTCCCGAAGAAAAGAAAGCGCGCATCTCTGGTGAAACCGTCATTACAGATAAAATAAGCGGCCTAGAGCTCCGATTTGAACTACAGGTGACACCAGCAGCAGAGGTAGAAATAACCGTAGATCCAACTAACGGGAGTTACATACGAGGAAGAGGTGTTGGGAATTTACTTATGGAAATCAATACCAATGGTAAATTCATTATGAATGGGGATTTCATTGTTACAGAGGGAATTTATAATTTCAAATACGCCGGCATAGTAAATAAAAACTTTACTATTCAGCCTGGTGGGACTATGGACTGGAACGGAAACCCTACTAATGCAAATATAGATGTAGAAGCGGTTTATACCACTAGAGCAAATCCATCCATACTTCTAGACAACCCTAACCTGAACGCTCAAGTTCCAGTAGAAGTATTGACCAAGTTGCAAGGTGATCTCAGTTTCTTTGACCCAGAATTTTTTATCAGATTCCCTAACACCAACTCTGTGGTGAGCTCTGAGCTGCAATACCGATTAGAGGATAAGTCGCAAAGACAATTACAAGCCTTATCCTTAGTAGCCACAGGTTCTTTTTACAACCCTAATAGTATAGGACAAAATGCCGTAACTGGAAATGTAGTAGAAAGTGTTACCGGAATTGTAAATGATTTGGTGAGTCGCGAGGACAGTAAATTCGACTTCGGAGTGAGTTACGAAGCTTCAGAACGCAACCCCAACTCTGATTTACAACGTTCAGACCGTTTTGGAATAACGCTAAGTACACAAATAACAGATCGTGTTTTAATCAATGGTAAACTAGGGGTTCCTGTAGGTTCTACGAGTTCTAGTGAACGCGCGGTCATAGGAAATGTAGAGATTGAATTTCTTATCAATGAAGATGGTACGTTGCGATTAAAACTATTTAATCGAGAAAACACGCTTCAGCAATTAGGACAACAAGAAGATTACACCCAAGGCCTAGGCTTGCAATACCGCATAGACTTTAATAGTCTTAAAGAACTTTATGAGCGTATTTTCAAAAAGGAAATGGTGAAACAAAGAGACATTAAAGCAATTGAAGAAGTGGACAGTGCCCCTGTGAAATTTTAGTCAAACATATACTCTACTCTGAGCGCAAAAACCTAATAAATTTTTATCTCAACACTAATTTTTCTATCATTTCACGATCTAGATGATCATTGAGGTTTTTAATTATTTTAGCTCGGCCGTAAAGCAATTCCTGTCTTAATACAGAAGAAGAAAGACTTATAAACAAGGTACCTGTTGTGAACTTTATTTGAGTGGTGTAATTAGCGACACCGCTTCCCATAACCGTTTTCCAAGCACCTTCTACATCTACCTTCTCAAAACCTTTTTGCAGCTTGTCTTGAGCTTTAAAATCACTCAACACATCGCTCATGCGTACAAAATCTTCTTTTTTATTATTCCTCATTAGGGGTGTATGCTTTGTAAGTGTAACGCGTCCCATTCTCGTGTAGAAGGACGAGTATATCTTTAGTTGCTTTTTCTACCGTTTGTGTGTATGCGCCATCGCCTTTTTGAAAGGTAAGGCTTAAATCACCATCTTTCTCCTCCCATTGAAAATATATAGGGTTTCCATAGTTTACAAAACTACCGTCGTAAGTTGGACTTACTCTGTTTTTAACGCCTTTAAATCCATCGACCTCAAAGTGATCCATATGATTAGAAAAAGGAAATTCACGCTCGCTTCCATTTGGTAAAATTACTTCATCTATATTCCAATAGCCTTCTAAGGCTTTTATTTTCTCTTCATTACTCGTGCAAGAAATAAGGACTAGTGAAAGTAATAGGTAAATGATGTTTTTCATAACTTAAAAATCTTATAAGATTGCTGTGTTTGCTTGATCACGGCCTCGGTTCTTTCAGGATGCGTATCGCTTATAAACAACTGACCAAATTGATCATCATTCACCATATCAATGATCTGAGCAACTCTAGAGGCGTCTAATTTATCAAAAATATCATCGAGAAGCAAGATAGGAACCGTTCCACTTTCTTGTTTGATAAATTCAAACTGTGCTAATTTTAAAGCGGTTAAAAAGCTCTTTTGTTGTCCTTGACTACCGAATTTCTTCACCGCATGATCATCCAGCAAAAACAACAAATCGTCTTTATGGGTCCCTACACTGGTATATTGCAGCTGCATATCTTTTTGTTGCGCATCTTTTAAAACTTGAGCAGGATCCGTATGGTTAAAATCGGCTTTATAGTAAATATCTACGACCTCTTCTGAACGAGAAATTTGCTTGTAATACTTTCTAAAAATAGGAATAAATGATTCTAAAAAAGCAGTTCGAGTGACATGGATATAACTCCCTAAATCAACCAATTGCTCGTCATATACCGACAGAGCTGTACTGTCAAAAGTACGGTTGATATAAAAGTATTTGAGCAAAGCATTACGTTGTTGAAGCAATTTATTATAGGTGATCAACTTATTCAAATACTTTGAATTACTCAAAGAAATCACACCATCTAGAAACTTACGTCGGGTATCGCTTCCTTCAACGATCAAATCGCGATCTGTAGGAGAAATGATCACCAGCGGAATCAATCCTATATGATCACTGACCCTATCGTATATTTTACCGTTGCGCTTCACGACACGTTTAACACCTTTTTTAGCACTAACGACAATTTTTTCTTCTCGTTCATTTTTGAAAAAGTTCCCGTTCACCACAAAAAACTCTTCGTCATGCTTGATATTTTGTACCGTTATAGGATTGAAGTAGCTTTTTGCAAAAGCAAGGTGATAAATAGCGTCCAAAACGTTGGTTTTTCCGACACCATTGTTTCCCACAAAGCAATTTATCTTCTCATCGAACTCAAAATCAGCTGAGGAGAAACTTTTATAGTTGATAAGACTTATGGAATTAAGTTGCATAAAATATTTTGTAACTATTTATGGATTAGGTATTTGTAGACGATTTGCTTTCGCGAAAGCGAGATAACCAGCAGCCGGATAACCCAGTTGCAAATTTAACCTAACAAAAGGTAGAGAATAAAGCTTTCACACATTTTTATATACGGATAAAAATTATATTTTTACGCGCTCAATTTAAAGACTATTATGGCTACTTATAACAAACGAGGATACAAACCGAAATCAAAACCAGAAAAGGATGATCAGGATGAACTTTTTAATGATTCTGACTCGACTACGGCTGAAGTATTTAGCACCCTTGATGAAGGTGCTAGTAAAACCGAAAAATGGTTAGAGAAAAACCAAAAGTTTATTATTATAGTGGTCGCTCTTATAGCGATAAGTGCTGTAGGTGCATGGGCGTACAATCAATTTGTAATGAAGCCGAAGCAAATAGAAGCTTTTTCAGAGACTACTGAAGCAAACAAGTATTATGATCTTGCGCTTAATTCTACTGGAAAAGAAAAGGACTCTTTATATAACGTTGCACTGCAAGGGGCAAAT
Source organism: Nonlabens sp. MB-3u-79 (assembly GCF_002831625.1). NCBI lineage: Bacteria > Pseudomonadati > Bacteroidota > Flavobacteriia > Flavobacteriales > Flavobacteriaceae > Nonlabens > Nonlabens sp. MB-3u-79. Next base: position 3,060,598 of record NZ_CP025116.1, read on the forward strand.
GGAAAATACGGTCTTCTTCAAATAGCTGAAGAATATAAAGGTACTGACGCAGGAAACCTTGCTACTTACCAAGCGGGAATGGCTTATCTTAACATAGGTGGTGATCAACTTCAAAACGCAATTGATTATTTAAAAGCATATGAAGGCGGAGACTCTGTTCTGAAATCTATAGCGCAAGCAGGAATAGGTGATGCCCTAGTACAAGCAGGACAAACTGGCGATGCTATTTCTTATTACATGGATGCAGCCAATACCAACCAGAATGAGTTTTCTACTCCTAAATACCTTCTTAAAGCGGCACAGGCAGCTATAACCACTGGAGATTACAGCACAGCAATTACTGCCTTAGAGCAAATTGAGGAAAAGTATCCAGATGCCGTTGAAGCAAAAACAGCACAAGTTCTTTTAGGACAAGCTCAAGCAGCTTCTAACTAATAACTCATGGCTACTGTAGGTAAAGATTTATCGCATTACGACAAGGAAAGTCTTCCAGACGCTTCACAGATGCGTATAGGTATCGTTGTTTCTGAATGGAACGACGATATCACTGAAAATCTTTTTAAAGGAGCCCAAGAGACCTTATTGGATTGTGGTATAGATGCAGATCGCATCTTCCGCATGGATGTTCCTGGTTCTTTTGAATTGATCTACGGATGCAAAAACATGCAGTATGCTTCTTATCCGGTAAAAAATAGTAAATTAAGAAAAGGCTTAGATGCTATAATTGCTATAGGTAATGTCATCCGTGGCGAAACAGCTCACTTTGATTTTGTATGCCAAGGTGTTACCAATGGCATCAAGGATTTGAATCTCAATAAATCTAGAGTTCCCGTTATTTTTTGCGTCTTAACAGACGACACTCATGCACAGTCGGTCGCTCGTAGCGGTGGCGTTCATGGTAATAAAGGTAGTGAAGCAGCCGTTGCATCGATTAAAATGGCTGCGATAAAGCAAGGCTTATAAATAAGCTATAGTATTAAAATATAAATCGGCTCACAAATTAAAGTTTGTAAGCCGATTTTTTTTATTTCAAGAGTATTTGAGAACCTTAGAAACGATACCTGCGCTTTGCAATGTAATGATGATCAACTATTACTTCACACAGCCTTTAGCTTTTGGCATAAATGACTTTTTATATACCTATTGCATTCCTATACTTCCTCTTAACAAAGAGCGTAGATGCAGCCAAATAAATCTTATTGTAACTCCTGAGCGCTTTAAAGAGATGCTCCTGCATGGCTTAAAAAAGTGCCCAAAGAGTCTTTTAAAATACTAAGAAGACCACTATTTCTTTCTCAGACCTATCAATTGATACACTCCTAAAACAACAAGTCCCGCAGCAAGAATCCATTGGTAACTTTCCACCTCTTTTTCTTGAACAAATTTATCGTACAACTTCCAAGCACCTATTGCTATAAATGCAATAGAAAGCAATAACGTATAATTGCGCTTATTTGAATTGGGTTCAGGCATCTTTTTGAGCAATTAAGGCATATACCAAGTACAGTCCATAAGCGACAATACCATAACCCAATACCAGCTGCCAGCCAGGCATCTCCTCTCCTAGGCCGTAATACCTATATAACCTGTAACTTCCAAAACCTATAAAAGCTGCTGCCATTAATCCGCCTAGAATCGGATTTCTTTTTCTTACTGCCATAATATTATTTTATAATGGTAAAGATAAATAAAAAGCGCTCCATAGATTCATCTAGGAGCGCTTCAAATAATGTCATGTAACGACCTGCTTAGGCGTTGAAATATTTAGAATTCCAGATAGCTGTATTAAAATTCTTTCCTGCTGCAAAAGAATAGTACAGCACCATACTTGCTATAGACTTAAACGTAAAAAAGAAAATCAGTAAAAACTCTACTCCTGTCGGGTTCTTTGAAAAGATACCGTTAGGAATTAAATAGGAAGCTAGTAAACTTACTAGAACAGTGGAAAATATGAGGTTTTCAAAACTTTTAAAATTCCATGCCCATATCTTTCTAAAGGCATTCAAATCATTTCCCCATTTGTGGATCAAATAGAAATACCCGTTCCCTATAGGCGCAAAAAGAAGTGGATCATCAGCATTTTCTAATTTGAACAATTTTGATGGTGCAACGATTTTAAAACCACGCATTTCTAAATCGTGGGCTTTTTCCATGTCTTTAATTTTCATCAAAGCTTCGTAAGGGATTTCGTTTTTGAAATATTTGGTGTCCAGAAATCTAAGACGATAAGTAACACAAATATCTCGTATTTGATCTACGTGATAAATACGATCTGTTTCTAAAAGGTCAATGTTAAAATGATTGCGAGGAGTAGGTTTCTGTGGGCTTTTCATACGCGCCATGATCTCATCTTCCTTGCGATCTTCTTCTTTTAGAATAGCCGTTACCTGATCAAGAATGTCGTTTCCTTTGAAAGCTTTAGCTTTAGACTTCTTGAGTTTATCTTCAATATTGGTGCGTTTCAACATAATTAGTGTCTGGTTAAACTTTTTAAATTCTAAGGAGCCGTTTTAAAATAAAAGCTCCAACACCCTATAGGTCGTAAAGGAGTTTTAATTATTTCAAAAAGAAGATGTTAAATTTTTTATTGCTTTCGCGAAAGCGAAACTGATCACCAGCTATATCAATACTTGTTGGAACCAGCAAGGGTTTTTCAAATACTGCTATTTCATTTGATCATAACGTTCTAAGAATAAATGTACTTATCCTTTAAAAAAACTAAAAGCTCTAGCTATTATCCAAAATATAAAAGGGAGTAAAAGAACTCGTAATCGATTCCATTAAAAAACAGGATTGTGCTTAATAACATACCAACTAACAAGCTAATAGTTAATACATATGTCCGTGTTAGATTCCTGAAATCATTACTAACTACCTAGTGATGATCCATAGAAGTTCTTAAACAAAATTTAAAATTGGCCTTAGCCCATTTTAAAATCTGAAAACCTATCGACAAAACGAAAATCGAGATTTTTCGTTTTGACAAATATTACCTCAACACGGCACCAGCTTGATTCTCTAGCTGCTGCTGTATCTTATTCATAGTCTTATCAATTTGCTTATCAGTAAGTGTTTTGCTGGTATCTTGAAGTGTAAAATTCAAGGCATAAGACTTCTTGCCTTCAGGCAATTTATTCCCTTCATAAACGTCAAATAACTGCACTGATTTCAATAGCTTCTTTTCAGAATTAAATGCTATTTCTCTCAGTTCTTTAAAGCTTACCGCATGATCCACAAGAAGTGCAAAATCCCTACTTACTTCAGGGAATTTAGGAATCTGGTTTACTGGAGCATGTTTCTTAGAAACCAATTTTAAAACCTCACCCCAATAAATATTGGCAAAGTGTACCGTTACTTCTACCCCAAAATGTTTAGCTACCTTCTTTTTTACTACTCCTAAATCAGCAATTTTTGTCCCACTACTCAATGCAATTCCTTCACTTAAAAATTCTAATTTAGTGGGGTTTTCATTTACCGTATTGATCCCTAGTCGTTTCAAAATAGAAATCACAGCTCCTTTTAAATAAAAGAAATCGGCAGGCTGGGAAGCGCTATTCCAACTTTGATCACCTGTATTTCCAGCAGTGATGATACTTAGGTGTTTGTTTTCTGTAAACTGACGTTCTTGATATTGATGATAAGAGCTACCGAATTCAAATAATCTTAAATTCTCTTGTTTCCTATTTAAATTATGTGCTACTGCTTCAAGACCACCATAAATCAAGCTCTGTCGCATCACAGCAAGATCACTACTCAAGGGGTTCAACATACGTACTTCGTTTTTAGGCGAGATATGATCTGTCAGCGTATGATTCTTTTCTGATGTCAGACTATTGGCCATCATCTCTACAAAACCTTGCCCTACGAGTTGTTGCGCTACAATATTTTGTAATTTATTACTTTCTAATCTAGACGAGGTTGCAACGGTAGCATTCAGTTTAGAAGATCCTTTTATACGATCGTACCCATAAACCCTTAGAATCTCTTCAATCACATCTACCGGACGAGTCACATCATTTCTATAAGCAGGGATAGTGAGTCCTAAACCAGATTCAGTAACATTATTCACATTGATATCAAGCGTTCTTAAAATACTCTTGATTTCCTCACGAGGAATTTCTTGTCCTATCAAGGAGTCTACTTTTTCAAAAGGAAGAAATACTTGTTGGTCTTCAATTTTCTGAGGGTACACATCGGTAATATCACTGGAGATTTCTCCTCCAGCAGTTTCTTGAATAAGCAAGGCTGCCCTTTTCAAAGCATACTCCGTAATATTAGGATCGATACCGCGTTCAAATCTAAAAGAAGCATCGGTATTAAAGTTATGCCTTTTGGCAGTTTTACGTACGCTCACGGGATTGAAATAAGCACTTTCTAAAAATATAGAAGTTGTACCTTCAGTAACGCCGCTATTTTCACCACCATAAACTCCAGCAATACACAAAGGTTTCTCTGTATCACAGATCATTAAATCTTCTTCGTGCAACAGGTGTTCCACGCCATCTAAAGTTGTAAAAGGAGTGTCTTTTGCCAGTGTTTTAACGATTATTTTATTGCCTGTTATTTTGTTTAAGTCAAAAGCATGTAAGGGCTGCCCTAATTCGTGCATCACGTAATTGGTAACATCAACCACATTATTTTTAGGGACCAGACCTATAGCTTTCAATCTGTTTTTAATCCACTCAGGAGATTCTTTTATTTTTATCCCAGTAAGGGTTACTCCACAATAACGGGGTGCCAACTCTATATTCTCTACTTCTATATCGACTCTTCCAGAACGGTTATCTACTTGAAAACCACTTACTGACGGAGTAATGAATTCTATGGCGTCTGCCTTTACAGCAAGACCAGCTCTTAAATCACGAGCAACACCCATATGCGACATCGCATCAGAGCGGTTAGGTGTTAAACCTATTTCAATCACTTGATCATTTTCTATAGAAAACACGTCTTTAAGTAAGGTGCCTACCTCTAGATTTTCATCCAGCACCATGATTCCTGCATGAGAAATTCCCAAGCCTAATTCGTCTTCAGCACAGATCATCCCGTGGCTTTCTTCACCTCGTATTTTACCTTTTTTAATCTTCCAGGCTTCGCCTTTATCGTCGTAGAGCGTAGTTCCTATGGTAGCTACAGGCACCTTTTGACCAACAGCAACATTAGGGGCTCCACATACAATTTGTAGCGTCTCGGTTCCTATGTTGACTCTGGTCACTTTAAGCTTATCGGCATTAGTATGTTGTTCACAAGATTCTATATGACCTACAACGATGCCTTCTAGGCCGCCTTTGACACTTTCAAATTTTTCCACGCCTTCCACTTCTAAGCCTAAAGAAGTCAGTAATGCGGTATGATCTTCTAGCGCTTCTGGGACGTTGATAAATTGCTTGATCCAGTTATAGGAAACTTTCATAAAATCGTTGCTTTTTAAGGTGGGTAAAGATACTATTATGTACGCTTTCGCGAAAGCGGAACTTTAACAAACCTCTCTTTTAAATTTGCCGCCTGAGAAGTCAGTAGACAGTGGGGAAATTGGCCCCAAACTGAGTTCTCGATCTCAGTATGCCTTAAAATGTCATTACCCTGTAACTAAGAAACGGTCCGAGTAATTTCAAAGTTATTGGAAAACCCCTATTTTTATACCTAAAACAATTTCTATGAAAAATCTAGTCGTCCTCTCTGGAGCTGGCGTCAGCGCCGAAAGTGGTATTTCTACCTTTAGAGATGCTGGCGGTCTCTGGGAAGGGCACGATATTATGGAAGTAGCTTCTCCTGAAGGATTTGCAGCAAACCCAACTTTAGTGCTCGATTTTTACAACAAGCGCCGTGCACAACTGCACCAAGTACAGCCTAATGAAGCGCATTTTTGCATTGCTGGACTGGAACGAAATTACCAAGTGCATGTAATCACACAAAATGTAGATGATCTTCATGAACGCGCTGGGTCTTCTCAAGTAACGCATCTACATGGCGAGTTGAGAAAAGCACGTAGTACTGAGAATAGTTATGAGATTCAAGACTGTAATGGCGACATCAATTTAGGTGATTTAAGTCCCGATGGATCGCAACTGCGCCCACATATTGTATGGTTTGGTGAAGAAGTTCCTGCCATGGATCAAGCTATAGAAGTGGTATCAAAAGCAGATGTGTTGCTCATTGTAGGAACTTCTTTGCAAGTCTATCCAGCGGCTGGACTAAAAGATTTTGCTCCCAGCAACACACCTATTTATTTTGTAGATCCAGCGCCGTCTATAGATTCTCATGGCCGTCTACAGGTAATTAAAGAAAAAGCTGGAAAAGGAGTTCAAATGGTAGCCGATTTACTTTCTTAACTACGAAAAAGGAATCTAAAAGATTTTAAATTTTGACGGTATAAGTTTTTTGAAAGCACTTAAAAAGGGAATGCGATGGAGCGATATAACAATGACCTGAATAAAGGGTAGAGCAGAATTCCCAGGAGAACTAACTAAAGGTGCCGACAACTCAGTATACACTAATGTCGTTACAAAATCTAGCAACTTGAATTATTAAATCGCTTTTTAATGCCGTACCTATATTTATGACTTCCAAAGATCTAAAGCAAGAACTTCAAAATCTAAAAGCTTATAAACAAGAGCGTGTACGAATAGGAGAAGCTGTGGTGCAACACCAGTTATTACCAGATTTAATCGCTTTTTGCCGTCCAGAAAGCGGCGTTTCTCACCAAGCATGTTGGAGTCTGGAGCAATCTTTTTTATTACAGGAAGAAGCTTGTTATCCTTTTCTTAAAGAAATATGCGAACTCTACACACGGAATATTAATTCTTCTGGAAAACGTCCCTTGTGTAAAATCTCTGGGATACTGACTAAAAAGTACTACTGCAATAAAGACAACTTAATAAAGAAAATACTGCACCAATCCATGAGAGAACAAATAGTCGAAGGTTGTTTTCAAGAATTGATAAGCACTGATAGAACAGCTAATATGGCTTACTCGGTGTACAGCCTTTATGAATTGGGGAAAGAATTTGATTGGATCTATCCAGAACTCATTCCTGTATTACAGCAAAAACTTCAAGAAAATTACGGAAATGGATTCAAGTCGAGTGCCAGAAGAATCTTGGCAAAAATAGAAGGTTAAATTAATGTTTTCACACCTTAAAAAACCGTAATTTAGCAGGCTTTAAAGACATAAACTATGCCTACTGCTTTACAAGCTATTTCTCCTATCGATGGACGCTACCGTTCTAAAGTCGAGCCCCTTGCCAATTACTTTTCTGAGTCTGCCTTGATACGTTACCGCGTTCTTGTAGAAGTGGAGTATTTTATCGCTTTAAGCGAAAGCGGAATTAAACAACTGCAGCCCCTCCCTGAGCCTACTCAAGAACAATTAAGAGACTTATACCGCAAGTTTACAGATAAGGATGCACAGGCTATCAAGGACATAGAAAAGGTGACCAACCACGATGTCAAAGCCGTAGAATATTTTCTAAAAGAACAATTTGATCTTTTGGGCTTATCGGCTCATAAAGAATTTATCCATTTTGGATTGACTTCACAAGACATCAATAACACGGCTATCCCGCTTTCTATAAAAGATGCCATAGAAAACGTATACCTACCAGAATTAGAGGAAGTACGCGATGAAATCTACCGTCTGTCCAACAACTGGAAGGACATCCCATTGTTAGCTCGCACCCATGGACAGCCAGCTTCTCCTACACGTTTAGGTAAAGAATTCTATGTATTTGTAGTGCGTATAGAAGAGCAAATGAATATGCTGGAACAAGTAAAGCATGCAGCAAAATTTGGTGGAGCAACAGGAAATTACAACGCTCATCATGTGGCATTCCCGCAAGTGAACTGGCAAAAATTTGGTCAGGACTTTGTAGAAAACAGTCTAGGTCTTAAACACAGTTTTCCAACAACTCAAATCGAGCATTACGACCATATGGCATCTCTTTTTGATAACCTAAAGAGAATCAATACCATTTTTATAGATTTAGATAGAGATATCTGGACCTATATATCAATGGATTACTTCAAGCAAAAAATTAAAGCTGGTGAGATAGGTTCTAGCGCAATGCCACATAAAGTGAACCCTATAGATTTTGAAAACTCTGAAGGGAACTTAGGAATTGCAAATGCTCTTTTTGAGCACCTATCTGCAAAATTACCGATCTCTAGATTACAACGCGATTTAACCGATTCTACTGTATTAAGAAATGTAGGAGTGCCATTAGCACATACTATTATTGCCTTTAAAGCCACTTTGAAAGGACTTAGCAAGCTTTTATTAAATGAAGCCAAAATCGCTCAAGACTTAGAGAATAATTGGGCTGTAGTTGCAGAAGCTATTCAAACTATTTTACGTCGTGAGGCTTATCCTAATCCGTATGAAGCTTTAAAAGAACTGACGCGCACTAACGAAAAGATCACTGGAAAAAGCATTGCTAATTTTATTGAAACTTTAGAGATAAGCGAAGACATCAAAGCAGAAATGAGAGTCATCACTCCAAGTACCTTTACGGGTATTTAATAATAAATCTTAATTCACTTAAAAAAAAACCGATGCGCTTTAAGGCATCGGTTTTTTTTATGTGTACTGATCTTAAATCAATGGTAACCAGCCTACTAAAAAGAAATCTGAAATCAACTTACCTTCCTGAAGACACAATTCCAGATAATACATAAAAAAAAGTTATTCATCCTATAAAAATGACTTATACCTGATTAATATTTTTTTTAGCTTAAAACACATGATAAATGGTTGTTTATTATATTTTTGTAAGAAAAAACTTTGAATACATCAACTATAATTTTAAATATAGTCGCACCACCGGTAAGCATCTTTAGGAAAAGAGGTATAGACAATGATTTAGCCATAAATATACTGCTCACCATGCTCTTTTTTTTTCCAGGGATTATTCATGCCTTTTATTTGACATCAAGAAAGAATGAGATTCTATAAGTAATTAAGATGCATGGTATTTAGTTGAGGCATTAATCTTTAGTATGCTCAAAAAGTACTTCTAATTCGATTTCTGGTGCATGATGTTCTAGAAACGCCATAAGTTGAAGTACATCTCCATCGCTCATTAGATATCCGCCTAATCGATCACGGCGACCATCCATACCAATAAAGACAAAATGACCAATAGCATGTCTTTTAAGGATCTATTATCCGACTTCAAAAATCGATTAGAATTCCACATCAACCTACACCTTCTTAGCCTCTTCCCAGTACACATCCATCTCAGCAAGAGTCATATCCCGCAATTCCTTACCTATTTCTTTAGCTTTGGACTCTAGGTATTGAAAGCGTTTGATGAACTTTTTATTGGTGCGTTCTAAGGCGTTTTCTGGATTCACTCCTAAATGTTTACCGTAGTTCACTAAGGAAAACAACACATCACCAAATTCGGCTTCCATTTTATCATGATCCCCCGCGTCTACCTCTACTTGCAACTCAGCCAGTTCTTCCTCTAGTTTTTCTTTAACCTGTTCTGGCCGTTCCCAATCAAAGCCTATTCCAGCGACTTTGTCTTGGATGCGCTGGCTTTTGACTAAGGCTGGCAAAGATTTAGGCACACCTTCCAACACACTGGTTTTCCCTTCCTTCAGTTTCAGCGCTTCCCAGTTGGCTTTTACCTCTTCTTCATCCTTCACTTTTACATCCCCATAAATATGTGGATGCCTGGAGATAAGCTTGTCGCAAATACCATTTGCTACACTTGCCATGTCGAAGTGGTTGGTCTCTGAACCTATTTTAGCATAAAAAACAATGTGCAACAACAAATCACCTAACTCCTTAGGAATCTCTTCCATGTCCTTATCTAGAATTGCATCGCCCAGCTCATAAGTTTCTTCAATGGTCAGGTGACGCAAAGATTCTAAGGTTTGCTTTTTATCCCATGGACATTGCTCCCGCAATTCCTCCATAATGGTTAACAATCGGTCTATAGCGGCAAGCTGTTCTTTTCTATTATTCATTTATGTATTTTAAAACGTATCAATTTTGAAAATAACTCTATTCTATAAAGAACTATTTTGTGAGCTTTGAAGTTTATATTTGTCTTGCTTTCACGCCCTACAAGACCGCAGGTGAAAAAGCGACATTATCCTCCAACAATAATACTGGCATAAAACTAGTTAGTATAAAAAGAAAAACAGCCCCATGCGAATTCTATTTATAATTACTTTTTCACTTTTATTAACGACGGCTTCCTACGCACAAGAATATGTAACCGATGCGACAATGGAAGAAACCCTAATGGCAAAGGATGACCAGATCAAAGTCCTCTATTTTACCGCGCCTTGGTGTGGCCCTTGTAAATATATGGCACCAGTTATCAAATCCATTTCAGAAGATAAAACCATAGATGTGACCATCTATAAAATGAATACAGACGATAATATCACAGACGATATTCTTAAAGTCAATTCCATTCCTACTTACTTTTTCATAAAAAACGGTCGTAAATTAGGACATAGCAGCAGTGTCATGCGCCGCAATAAAATGGTCGAATTGATAGAAAAACACGATGCCATGGAGGTGAAAGGAGGCCTTCTACCCTACCGCGGAAAACCTTCTAAATATAAAATCGTAGCAGGTGCCCATGAAAATTTAACCAAAAAAAACATAGAGCAACTGTGGCACAACCCACAAGAATTAAATGAATTGAGCTGGAAGATCTATAAAAATCTAACCACTCAAAAAGACCTCAAATGTGCCCTAAGCCTTGTGAACCGTTCTATTGAGTTGGAAGAAAAAGGTTATAACCTTCAGACTAAGGCACATGTACTTTATAAAATGAAAGATCATAAAGAGTCCTTAAAAACGGCTCAAAAGGCAAAAAAACGAGCTGCTCGTAGCGGCACCTCCACCACGATTATAGAAGAGTTAATTAAAAAATTAGAAGCCGAATAACACGCGTTTTTAAGGCATCTTTGCTCCGGTAAAAAACTAAAAATTGTTTCACTTTATATTTACTTATTTTTCTCACCTCATCAAGTCATTTCACTTGCATGGCATACACTCCCCTTTTGTTTTTCAATTGGAAAAAAAGTGTCTTAGAGATGCTGGATCCTATGTGGATTATGTAAAATTATCTCGCTTTCGCGAAAGCTTACACCACAACAACAGCAGCTTACATATAGAAGATCACGGTGCGGGAAGTAGGGTTTTTAAATCTAATGACAGAACGGTAAGCCAAATTCTCCAGCACAATTGCAGTACTAAAAAAGACGCTCAATTGCTGTACCGATTGTGTACTTATTTTAAAGTGAACAGGGTTCTGGAATTAGGCACCTCTTTAGGAGTAGCGACTCATGCTATGGCAACCTCAAGACCTCAAGCACAAATTACGACTGTAGAAGGAAGTCCTGAAGTTTATGAATTTGCAAAAAAAACGTTTGAAAAAGAAGGCGTGCAACAGGTGAATCTTGTGAATGCTACTTTTAAAAAATTCTTTAAAAAACAAAATACTCCTTCTCCTGTTTACGATCTGATTTATATAGATGGCCATCACAATGGTGCCGCTACCTGTTCTTACTTTGAGAGCATTTTGAATCAAGTACATAATGATACGGTCGTGATCTTTGACGACATCTACTGGTCTAAAGACATGACTCGTGCGTGGAATCAAATTTGCCATCATCCACAAGTGACGGCAAGCGTGGACTGTTTTGATTTTGGACTGATTTTCTTTAGAAAAGAACAGAAGCAAGAGCGATTTTATGTGAAGTTGTAAATCTTTGAATTGGAAGTTCCAAAGGCTAATTTATTCATTTGAATCAAACACTCCTAGAAACCAAGACCAGGTACAGCTGTAAAATAATTATGCCGACTTATTTTATTAGCTGGATTCAAGTTATTTTAATTCACAAATGTCCGAGAAAAGATCATAGATCGCTGCGCTCTAAGATTATAGACTACACTATAACTAACTGAAAAACAGTAATTATCAGTTGATTTATTCCTATTCTAAGCGCATGCATTTCATAAATAATGAAGAACGACAAAAGCATGGTGGTTGTATAAATGTTTCTTTTTAAACTCTTCAATGGCAGCATGTTGAACGGTATTGGAAAAACTTTATCGGACACTAATGATTTTAATTGAGGAAAAACAGCTTACAACGTGTGTCAAAATTAGTTTTTGATTTGGTGAAATGACAGACTTGCGCTGAGTTTGTCGGTTTGCGGACAATGAACTACAATTCCAGAACATCATTTTTTAAATACCAAAAATTGTAACTAAATAACCATCGTTGCGTCATACACATAAGATTCTTTCAAATCAAAAATTCATAATTTAGTCGCATGAGTGAAAATGTTATCGAAGTACGCAATATTATTCGCGATTTTAAACTAGGTCAAGAAATCGTTCACGTTCTTAAGGGAATAGATTTAGACATCAAAAAAGGAGACTACGTTGCATTTATGGGGCCTTCTGGTTCTGGTAAATCTACTTTAATGAATTTATTAGGCTGTCTAGACACAGCTACTGCAGGTAGTTACAAACTCAATGGTACTGACGTTTCTAGCTTGAGTGATGATCAACTGGCCGATATTAGAAATACAGAAATAGGTTTTGTTTTCCAGACCTTTAACCTCTTACCCAGAACCACAGCCTTAGATAATGTCGCCTTACCTATGATTTATGCAGGAATGTCTAAAAAGGACCGAGTGGCAAGAGCAAAAGAAGTTCTAACTAGTGTAGGACTAGCAGACCGTATGGACCATCAACCCAGCCAGCTTTCTGGTGGACAGCGCCAGCGTGTTGCCGTAGGTAGAGCCCTGGTAAACAATCCGTCTATTATTCTAGCCGATGAACCTACAGGAAATCTAGATTCCAAAACTGGTGTAGAAATTATGGCCCTTTTTGAAAAAATCCATGAAAACGGTAATACAGTTATAGTAGTAACTCACGAAGAAGAAATTGCAGAGCATGCGCATCGAGTGATTAGACTGCGTGATGGCGTTATAGAAAGTGATATAAGAAATCAACCATGGAAATCTTAAGCGAACATAAAGACTGGGTTTATATAGGAGCTGTTTTACTGGCTTTTGTCATATTCTTGTTTTGGAACAGAGGCAAACAAGGAAGTGTCAAGGACCGAAAACGAAGAAATTTTAAGCAACGTCTTAAGGACAAACGAGAAGGACGTGACTAGACATAGTAAAGAGTTGTAACTCCTTTTTATAAAGGACCGTCTTAGTTTGAAATCAATTCAGATTTTTTTTTTTAAACTCTAAGCTTGTCCTATAGGGCAATAGCGCATCATTCCTATTCTTTAAAAATACAAGGCTTTAATAAATAGAGCAACAGGTATGGAGATGATCTTCTTTTAGCTTAAAAAAAGAGATGCTTTTATAGATAAACGAACTGCATATACAAATATACTTAGTAGTTGTAAAGAATTCTTCTAATTATTCAGAACCTTCTTTAATTGAAATAAAGCCTCCGCATTACCAGCCAAGTTATTATGTCCTTGATCGGTTAACTTATATAAAGGAAGATCAAACTCCGTACTCAACAGCTCTGAAGATTCTACAGGAATTAAACCATCATCAACTCCATGAAAAAGGTATACGGGCATCTTGCACTTTTTTAAATAGATATTGGTAGCCAGGTCGTATTTTAAAATAAATGTGGGTATGTACGAATAATTAAGTCGCATCATATAAGTCATGCTATAATAAGGAGCATGTAAAACCAATTTATCAGGACGGTTATTAGAGGCAAGCTTTGCCGCAAGGCCAGTACCTAAAGAATAACCTAAAACTACTATGCTGTTTTCTGAATATACTTTTTTAAGGTCGTTGTAAACATCTTGAATATCTTCAAAAAGCTCATCTTGATCTGTAATTACTGAAGAACTCTTTCCATAACCAGGATAATCGATCATAAAAACATCGTAGCCTAAAGGCAAGAAGTGCTGAGAAACATCCCCTACAGACCTCAAACTACCCCCATTTCCATGCAAATAAAATATAACTCCTTTTGAATTCTCTTTCTTAAATAACAGCGTATTAATAATATGGCCCGAGCCTGCAACAATATCCCTTTCTTCAAAATCATTTTGAAACTCAAACCGATATCCTGCTTTTAATTTCTCCGGAAAGAAAAGCAGGCTTTCTTGATAAAAGTATAGCAGGCCACAAATCAATAGGTAGCCTGCCATTACTAATATAAATAGTAGTTTAAAAAATCTCTTTAAAAATTTCATAAGTACCTATTTCAAAAGATTCAAATTCTTAAGTCTGTATAACACCAAGGTTAAAGTCCTTAGTAATAGGAGCGTGATTTGCCGCTTTTATTCCCATAGAAATCCATTTTCTTGTATCTCTAGGGTCTATGATCGCATCGGTCCAGATTCTAGAAGCTGCGTAATAAGGAGATACTTGCTTATCGTACCTATCTTTAGTTTTAGCAAACAGCGCTTTCTCTTCTTCTTCCGTTAGTTTTTTTCCTGCTTTTTCTAATGATGCTTTTTCTATTTGCATCAATACTTTTGCCGCACTATTACCACTCATTACAGCAAGCTCTGCCGATGGCCATGCAACTATTAATCTCGGGTCATATGCTTTACCACACATCGCATAATTTCCTGCCCCATAGCTATTCCCTATAATAACCGTAAACTTAGGAACTACAGAATTAGAAACAGCGTTCACCATTTTTGCTCCATCCTTAATAATACCGCCATGTTCTGATTTAGAACCAACCATAAAGCCTGTAACATCTTGTAAAAATACTAAAGGAATTTTCTTTTGATTACAATTGGCTATAAATCTCGTTGCTTTATCTGCGCTGTCGCTATAAATTACACCACCGAATTGCATTTCACCTTTCTTTGTTTTTACGATTTTTCTTTGGTTAGCTACAATACCAACTGCCCAACCGTCCATACGAGCATAACCTGTAATGAGCGTCTGTCCATAACCGTCTTTATAGGCCTCAAAGGAGTCTGCGTCTACCATACGGTTAATAAGTTCCATCATGTCGTATTGTGCATTGCGTGCTCTAGGAAGCGCACCAAACAATCCTTCTGGATCTAACGCTGGTTTTTTAGCCTCTACTCTATTAAAACCAGCTTTGTCACTAGCACCTATTTTATCAAAAATCTTTTTGATCTTATCTAATGCGTCTTTATCATCCTTTGCTTTGTAATCAGTCACACCACTGATCTCACAATGCGTTGTCGCTCCACCTAAAGTTTCATTGTCAATTGTTTCTCCTATGGCTGCTTTTACTAGGTAAGAACCCGCTAAGAAAATACTTCCTGTTTTATCCACTATCAATGCTTCATCGCTCATGATAGGTAGGTAAGCTCCACCGGCAACACAACTACCCATAACCGCAGCTATTTGAGTGATCCCCATACTACTCATCACGGCATTATTTCTAAAAATACGGCCGAAGTGTTCTTTATCTGGAAAGATCTCGTCCTGCAAAGGCAAATAAACTCCTGCACTATCTACTAGATAAATAATTGGCAGTCTGTTTTCTATTGAAATTTCTTGAGCTCGCAGGTTTTTCTTTCCTGTAATAGGAAACCAGGCACCCGCTTTTACGGTTGCATCATTGGCAACAACAATAACTTGTCGACCTTGAACATATCCGATTTTCACCACAACGCCACCGCTCGGGCAACCGCCGTGTTCTTCATACATACCATCTCCAGCAAAGGCTCCTATTTCTATAGCATCATCAGCTTTATCAAGCAGGTAGTCGATACGTTCACGAGCCGTCATTTTACCCTTTGCATGTAGTTTTTCAATGCGGCTTTTACCTCCACCTAGAGCTACTTGGGCAAACTTTCTTCTCAGGTCAGAAAGCAGCATTTTATTGTGATCTTCGTTTTTATTGAAGTCTAAATCCATTTCATAAATCTTTGTTCAAAAATAAGGATTTTGAATTGTAAATGATAGGGAATTATTTCGCTTTCGCGAAAGCGAGACACTGCTCCAATTCCGCGCTGAAAACCAGCCTTTAAGGTTTGCGATAACTGCGATTTTCTACCAGCAAACTTGAAATAACATCAGTACCTATTTGGAATCGAACAGGCAGCGTTTTACTTTTCTTTCCAAAACACGGCTGGTACACTGTAAAATGAAGATGTGGCCCTGTAGTCCACCCCGTATTGCCACTATAAGCAATACGATCGTCTTGCTTTACAAAATCGCCTTTCTTCACTATAGAACCGTTTTGTTTTAAATGCGTGTACTCGGCAATAGTACCGTCTTTATGTAGGATTCTAATAAAGTTGGCTTTTTCCAAACATTTAAGAGCGTTACAACCTATGGCTTCATTCTCCTTGACTTGAATAACCGTGCCGCTGCGAGAGGCATGAATTGCTGTACCTATAGGCATCGTAAAATCTATAGCATAGGTGTTTTTATGAGTACTGCTGCCATTATAACCTTGAGAAACACGCCAAGAAGCACTTTTCGCATAAGGTAAATGATAGTTGAATAGCTCGTCATACTGCAGTTCTCGTTGATCGCCCCATAAATAGGAAGCCGTCACTTGATAAGCATACCTTCCTTTCTTAATTCTTGTGAAATCGAGAATTTTATAATTCACAGCATGAGCTGGAATGACAAAAATTTGATCTGTTCTAAGACTGGATCTAAGGTTGATAAGTTCTAAGTCCAGCTTTACAGAAATAGAAACCGGCTCCCCATTAGTAACGTAATAAGAATAACCCGTATCCGTCTTTACCGCACCACTATGCACCTGCGGACTTTGAGCCGAGAGCAACGAGTAAATAAATAAACTTAAAAAAACACTTAACCGCATATATAGGGACCCTTTCGTGAATCCTATCATTCACAATATGATAACGATAGCCTCCTGTAAAATAGTGCCCTAAAAAGTTTTAAAAAGTACTGAAAATAAAAACAGGAAACAGATGTACCTGTCATACTATGATGGACCCCTTGATTATTTCATAACACCATCAGATAATGCGCTACAGAGGTTATATCAAGTAGCAAAAATCATTTAAGACTCGTAAAACACTAAACTTCTGCGTCTAATAAATCTGTAGCAATATGATAACGCGGATCTTCGATACTGCTTTCTATAATCGTATCAAATTCTGGATTATGACGCATCAGTAATTCTTTACATTCTGGGCTTAAGTGCGTGAGTTTGATTTTTTTTCCTAAATCCAAATATTTATTTGCTACACCTCTTAAAGCCTCAATACCAGAATGATCTTGTACTCTTGATTCAATAAAGTCTATTTCTATTTTATCTGGATCGCTTTTAGGATCAAATTTCTTATTAAAATCTGTTACCGAACCAAAGAATAACGGCCCCCAAATTTCGTACACTTTAGTTCCATCTTCTTTGATGCTTTTGCGAGCTCTAATGCGTTTTGCACTTTCCCAAGCAAATACTAATGCCGAAATAATTACTCCTACAAATACAGCTATAGCAAGATCAAAAATAACAGTCACTACAGAAACAATAACTAAAACAACTGCATCTGATTTGGGTATTTTGCCTAAAATTCTAAAACTAGACCAAGCAAAAGTCTCAATAACCATCATAAACATCACACCTATCAAAGCAGCTATAGGCACTTGCTCGATGAGCTTATCTGTAAACAATAGAAAGGTTAATAAGGTCACTGACGTCATGACACCAGATAAACGACCACGTCCACCAGCATTGATATTAATTACGGTCTGACCTATCATACCACAACCACCTGTCCCACCAAACAATCCGCTAATGATGTTTCCTGCGCCTTGAGCCACACATTCTCGGTTACCACTACCTCGAGTTTCTGTTAATTCATCGACCAGATTCATGGTCATTAATGATTCAATAAGACCTACAGCTGCAGCAAGAAAGGCATAGGGTAAGATGAACAAAAAGGTATCATAACCTATAGGTAAATTCTCCCAAAGCTCCATATTAGGCGTTGGCAGCTCCCCTTTCAGCCCAGTTCCTCCACCTTCTATAATATAAGAACCTACCGTACTTGCATCCATACCACTAAAAATAACTACCGCTGTGGTCACTAATATAGCCGTAAGTGCCGCTGGAATTTTCTTAGTTAATTTAGGCAATAACCATATGATCGCCATGGTTAGAGCAACCAGACCTATCATGATCCACAACTCTGTTCCTTGCATGTAAGTAGAGGTGTATTTGTCTATACCATCTGCTCCTACTTCTAGTTTTTTATGGGTAAACATTTTTACCTGTGCGATAAAAATGACAATGGCTAGACCATTTACAAATCCCATCATTACAGGATGCGGAATCAGTCGTACAAATTTCCCTATTTTAAAAACACCTGCTAAAATCTGGATCAATCCCATAAGAATTACAGCACCGAAGAGGTAATAAAAACCCATATTCTCCACTGGTGTTTCCATCAACATTCCTCTCTCATGTCCTTTGATGATCAAATCCACAAAAATAACGGCCACTGCTCCAGCAGCTCCTGAAATCAATCCAGGTCTACCACCGAAAAGTGCTGTGATCAAACCAATAATAAAAGCACCAGAAAGCGCCACTAAAGGATCTATTCCTGCTACAAATGCAAAGGCAACTACCTCTGGTATCATTGCTAGAGAAACAGTGATTCCCGCCAGAATATCGTCCTTCGGATTTTTACTGAAATTATTGAAGATCTTGCGCATAGTGCTTGATTTTTAAGCGTGCAAAAGTACGGCTTTTTAAAAGATATATGAGTGTTCCGCTTTCGCGAAAGCGGAATCAAAATCATAGCTCTAGAACAAATTTAACAGAAGTGCTATTTCTAACTTAGGAAAACAATATTTTTACCACATGAGTAGCAATCCTTTCTTCTTATCAAAAAAGCATGTATGCTTTAGCGTTTGGATAGTCCTATTTTGTAGCGCTCTATGCCTCGCACAAAAGGATTCCTTAAAAGTAGAGGTCAATGGGCTACTCAAACCACATTTAGCATCTACGCATCATTTTGGATTGTTCTCTTCTCGCATGACACAAAATTTTAAAGTGCGCGCAAGTACTACCCCTCAATTGCATCTAGAGACACAATCAGGAAATAATTTTCATGCTCCTGTACAGGCCTTTCTTCCTGATGACCCAGGCCTAAGAGCTCAATTTGCTGACCAAATCTGGTATTTTAGAGTTTTTGATTTTGTAGATCAAGAAACAACTCCTGCGCAGGTAATGGATATAGAAATCGATGCGGTTTACAAAGTCTATCGTCCAGCACTAACTTTGCCTTTAAACGATCGCAACGAGATAAGAATAGGCTTGCGAGCTTTTCAAACGCTAAAAGGTAATTTCGTTAATTCCCCTTTTACCAATGATGCCTCTATTGAATGGTTTCACAGCAATATTGCTGGTGGTGAAGATCCTTTTGGCAGGAAGTTTTATGGGGTGAATGAAGTGGCAGTAAACTACACAGATCGCAATGGTAAGACGTTGAATATGCAAGCTGGCGATATCATTTTAGGAGGTGTCGAACTGGCACACACTTATTATCCCGAATTGCAAAAATGGAACGAGCGCAATCTGTTTTTTAACTTGCAGTCACAGATAGGCTGGAACACCAGTGCCTACAATAATTCACTGGACTTAGGGGTAGGAATTAATGCGGTAAAAAAATACCGCTTAAACACTAAAAGTGATCTTTGGTTCGGTTTGGGATATAGTGTATTGTATAAAAATGCTATTGATGGACGTGATAATCTCGATCTAGGAAACAACAGGTTTTTAGGCTCTGGAGAGGTCATGGCACAATGGACCCATCAAAGCTCCAAAGGAAACCAAAACATCATAGGCGTAAATTATCAAAATCAGACCTCTTACTTTAAAAAAGAAGAAGCTGACTATTTTCATCTCAAAGGAGATTATGCTGCCATCAATCAAGGCTGGCATTATGGCTATACCACGCTTATTGAAAATTTAAGCAGCTGGTCTTTGTTATACACACATGCACGACCTAAAATATCTTATACCATTTATGTCAAAGAAGACCTTAACGTCAATAATGCCCCTGATGTAGAAACAGGTATTTCTGTGCAAATTCCATTGTAATGAATACGAGCGGGTTTACTAGAAAAATTAGTGCTTGACACAAAAAGAAAGCCTACCAGTTCCAAATTTACCTGGACTCTAATAAGCTTTCTATAGTTCTAATCTGTAGTTAACGCTTTCAGGTACTGAGAATGCGTTAGCGCAATTTTGTTGATCAAGCCTTCGTATCTAGCATTAATACTTGATCACATACTACTTCGGTGGTATACTGTTTTTCGCCGTCTTTGTCTTCCCACTGTCTATGAACTAGTTTTCCTTGAACGCATATTTTACTCCCTTTCTTTACATACTCAGAAATAATGTTTGCCGTAGCATTAAAGGCTAGGAGACGATGCCATTGTGTGTCGGTCACCTTCTCGCCTAGCTTATTGGTATAACGATCTGAGGTGGCAAGTGAGAACTTTACTAGTATTTTGTCATCGTTTAAATTTACGATTTCTGGATCCTGACCTAGGTGTCCGATTAACTGTACTCTGTTGCTTAGATTGCTCATAATAAATTAGTTTGTATGGGTTAAAAAAAAAGTTGCTGCCATCTATTGTTTTTGATGACGGTACAAAGATGAGCAGGCTTGAAATCTACAATCGACTATTAACCGTTTGTTTACGTTTATTTTCGTTTGTACTTGATTGATAATAATAAACCAAGCGCCATTACCCAAGAAGGGCCATTGGTATCTGTTATAAAAAAGCGCCTGTGGTAGCAGCTAGCATTGTTGTAGTACTGCAGCATTTGGTCAAAAATTAGAGCCAAAAGACAGAAAAACAGAGCCAGACCATACCGTATTCTCCAAGATTAGAGGAAGAAATTATCAATTGTACATTTCTTTTCCTACAAATTATTCGACAAAAGACACAATTACTTATCCCGTTTTGTATATTTTGGACGGTGAGTATGCTTTTCCCACAACCAGAGGAACAAGAGAAATTTTGGATTGGGGAAACAAAATAGAAGATCTAATCATAGTAGGAATTGGTTCAGGACTTAATTTTCTTTCTTGGTACAATGATAGATTTGACGACTACACGACGTCAAGAGATACTGTTTGGGAAAATGACGCGAATTATGGTAAAAATGCAATTCTAAAAGGATCTTTCACAACTGGTGGCGCAGCTGAATTTCTTAAATCAATTAAAACCGAAATAATCCCATTCGTAGATAATAATTATAAAACTAATTCTGATAGAGGTATTACAGGACACTCAGCTGGGGGCCTTTTTACAGCTTATTGTTTAATAAATTCAGATGGCTATTTTACTCGATTTGGCATCAGTAGTCCTTCATTTTGGTGGGATAATAATAAATTATTAAACCAATCCGTTACTCAATTCAGAAAAAATAAAACTTGGAATATACCGCAAACTAAAATTTTTATTTCTTGTGGTGAATATGAAGGGATAAGATTTATTCCCTCAATGCAAAAGATACAAACATCTCTTGAAAATGCTGATTATCAAAATATCGAATTAAGTTGTCAAATATTTGATGGCGAATCACATCTTTCCGTATGGCCTGCCAATATAAGTAAAACCCTTATCACCTTGTATGGTAAAAAATAAAGGAATTATAAAGTATATTTACAAAACACTACAGCAACCAGCGTTAATAGCAAACAATACCTCGCGAAATGCTACAGCACACGAATCTAACCTTAAAAGAATTTAAGACAAACTTTACCAATGAAAAAAATTACTATCCTTACAATGATGCTCTTTGCGGTACTACTTTTACCTTCTTGTGAACCAGAATCCGGTGGTCCCTGCGATGAAACTTTCTATACGGTAGACGGACCGCAGCTAATAGAATTTCCTTGTGCAACTACTGATTAAAACAAAAGCTTTTTATTAAACAAAATGGGCCAAAACCATTCATTATATGTTCTATCAGAATTTTATTGATGCAATCCAGAAGCATAATAAATAACATGCAAACAGCAACGCATAGCACACATTAAAACGTTTTGTTATACTTCACGTTAACCCTAGTTATCCGATAAATAAAATTATGAATAAGAAAGTCTTGCTAATCATTATAGTATCTCTAGGTGTCGGAGTAATTGTTGAAAATCAGTTTAATCTATTACCGAATTTCCTGAATGAAGAAGACCAAAATGTTGAAATCAGGGAAACTCCAAAATGGAGTGATGAATTTAATATTGTGGAAATTAAATCTCCCATAGATGAAACGCTGCAATCTGCCTATTTTCACAAAACTAAATCGTCTGACCCACAACCCTTAATAGTTAGTCTCCACACATGGAGCGCTACTTACACTCAGTACGATTCAATAAATGAGTTCTCATTTGAAAAAGACTACAACTACATCCACCCAAATTTTAGAGGTATGAACAATACGAAAGATGCTTGTTGCAGTGAAATGGTAATATCAGACATTGATGCGTCAATAGATTTTGCTATAGAAAATGCAAACGTAGATACAACAAGAATTTATGTGATTGGAATGAGCGGAGGCGGGTATGCAACTTTAGCAATGTTTATGAAATCGAAACATAAAATTAAAAAATTCTCGTCTTGGGTTCCTTTGGTAGATTTGATACAATGGCATGAAGAAACTAAAACTCTCAAGCTTAAATATGCTGCTGAAATTCTTGCTTGCACCCAATCTAAAGGTGACGTTTTAAATGAGGAAATTGCGAAACAGAAATCACCAATATTCTGGAAAACACCTATTGATAAATTGAATTATTCAACATTAGAAATATCAACAGGAATATATGATGGCATGATTGGGAATGGTGTTATTCCTATTACACATTCCATTAACTTTTATAATAAATTACTTAAGGATCTCAGTGTTACTGATAGTACTAAGTATGTATCAGATACCGAAAAATTAGCACTCCTTGAATTCAGAAAACCGCTAGGTGACTTTGGACAAATTTCAGGAAGAGAAGTAATACTTCGTAAGGAAACGAATAATATCAAACTAACATTATTCGAAGGAGGCCATGAAATACTCACAAAATACGCTTTTGAAGAATTAATAAAATAACTACCACTAACAAAACATAAAGTGCATTTTATCAAAATCGCTATCGGTAAGCTAAAAAAAATGGGCATTTAGACTTGACAGATACCCAATACCTTTATGCAAAAGAGATCGTTACAACCTCCTATAGGACTATCAAATAGCTGTTTCTGCGGCAAACCCAAATTAATTAAAAAAATCATAGCCACGCAGTGGTAAAAGCGAGCTAGACCAAAAACTAAATTACAGTAGCCATCCTAACAAGTAACAGCAGCAACTCCGTCAAATACAGCAAGTGCCTTAAAGATAAACAGCTTCTAATAAATTACTTAAGGTATTCCTCAGATTTATCGTACAAAAAGTACCGCTCATTTTTTTTTACCCAAGCAAAGACTATATATTCGCGGCCGACATAAAAATTTGTAAGTCATTAAAAAAGACATACGACAAGTATTATAAAAAATAACGAGCTCTTTAGTTTCTTGATAATTTCTATTTAGAACCCGGAGACACTCTAATAACCATTAATGAAACAAGCTTAGATGGCTCAAAAGTGTTTTATAATAATGATAGCCATATTATCATAGTGAATACTGCGAGCTTAGAAATAAATACTTTGTTAGCTCACAATACTTTAGGAAAAAAGTTGCTTCGTAGAAAGAATTTAAGAAAAGAAAGAAATTCAATTTCACAAACCAAAATAGGTATATGTTATTGTTGTTGAAAAAGAAAAAGGAAAAAAAATCATATTATACTATCAATTAACCTATAAAGTTATGTTCAAAAATGCAATTGTAGTTGTTATTTTAATTATTTTAAGTTGCCATACGAGGCTAATGGCACAGGTAGGAATAAACACTACTACTCCAGACCCAAGTTCCATGCTCGATATTCAATCTACAGATAAAGGGTTGCTCATACCAAGGATGACACTAGTTGAACGAGGTAATATACCCAATCCTTCACAAGGCTTAATGGTTTATCAAACCGATAATACTCCAGGGTTTTATTACTTTAATGGCAGCACATGGAATGCCATAGCGGTTGCTGAAGCTGATAAATGGACTTTTGATGGTAACAACATGTACAATGCCAACAGCAGCAATGTTGGTATTGGAACTACTGCGCCAGATGAGCTACTTCACGTGAGCGGCACCTCAGTTGGTACGGGAGCACATCTGGGGAATTTATTTGCGGGGGTGTGGGAAACAAACAGCGCTTATGCTGTAATTACTCACAATGACGTTAAATTTGATACTAATGGCTATGCGCTGATACAACGTAATGATGGTACAACCTTTTTAAATTCTGTTGCCGGAAAAAAATTGGGTCTTAGAATTGGCAATTCAGAGAAAATAACAATTCTTTCAGATGGGAAAGTAGGTATTGGAACTACTGCGCCTACTGCTAAGTTAGAGGTTAATGGTACTCTTGTGGTTGGTAATATAACAGATAATGCTGATGTTAGTATGATCATGCAAAACAATTGGGTTACGTACTCAAATGGTTGGTCTTTTCCAGAATACTACAAGGATAAACTAGGTAGGGTTCATTTACAAGGATTAATTAAAAATGGTACCTTAGGTAATTACGCGACCATTTTGCCAGCTGGCTATAGACCGATAAGAAGTCGGATTTTCACCGTTGAAACTAAAGGTGGAGAACGATGTAGGGTTGATGTTAGGTATTCAGGCGGTGTTTTTATAAGTCAAGGCTGTGATAATGATTGGGTCTCATTAGAAGGTATTTCATTTAGAGCAGAACGATAGTCTCAATTATTATTTTGCTAGAGTCTTTTACACGAGCCATTTATTGAAGCATAAAAACAAAAAACCGATACCTATAAAAAACTCTCCGCACTAGAAACAAAACTAAACGCCCCGTTATCACTAAATAGAAAGTTCCAGTTTTAACAGTTGAGAAGTAATTTAACGTTGTAATACTTGCTGTTAGTAGTCTTTAAATAAACGGTGCAATACGATTTATCCTTTAAAGACCGTGGCACCGAACCAATCCAAAAGCAATAGGAAAACAAACTTCCTAAAAAAGACTAGCTAACAATTTCAAAATAAGCATGAAACAAAATTGAACTTTTTGAAAATTAGAAAAAAGTAAGCTGGATTTCTTTGGTTCACACAATGGGTAAAAGCCATTCGTCGACAGTAAATTGTATCCCAACGTTGTCCGTTTTGCATCAATCGAAAATTGAAAAATGACCTGTATTTGTAGTATACTTTCGCAGCATAAATAAATGAGGTCATGAAAATAATATTACTATCAATCCTTATCATCGCCTGTAGTTTTAATACAACAGCTCAGAGTAATCAGTCATCAACAGATTTCTATTTTGGTTCTGCGGCTAATTTTATACTGTTTACAGGAGCTGGAGCAGTAGCCAATACCGGTATTTCTACAGTTACGGGTGATGTTGGTTCTAATATAGGAGCAATATCTGGCTTTGGATCACCTACAGTTCTAAACGGAACTATAGAAAATGCCAATCCAATTACTACACAAGCCGCTATAGATTTAGCAGCAGCCTGCGTTCAAATTCAAAACACACCAGTCACAATATCGAATCATAGTACAATTTATGGCAGTGTTGCCGGGGAGACTATTTACCCGGGAGTGTATACTGCTGGAGCAGCTGCATCCATTCTTGGAACTCTGACATTAGATGCTCAGGGAGATCCTGATGCTCTGTTTGTTTTTAAAATTGAAGGAGCGCTTTCTTCAGTGGCTGGCTCGAATATTATTTTAGCAAATGGCGCTTCGTCTGACAATGTTTTTTGGATTGCCGTTGGCGCAGTTGGTTTGGGGGCAAATACTACCATGGTTGGCACATTTATAGGATATCCAGGAGCAGTTGAATTGGGAGCCGGAGGAAATCTAGACGGCAGATTATATTCTACTGTTGGCGCGATCGCAATCAATGGAACCGTTGCGACAATTCCATCTTATAATATTCCTTTTGGTTGCGATTCCAGTGCTTATCTATTCCAGAACAATGATATTTACGCTCTAGATTTAGCATCAGGGAACTCTTATGAAATTGCTGCAGACATTACTACAGGAAGTATAAATGCAGTAGGATACAATCCAGTAGACGGGTATATTTGGGGTTCTTTAAGTTCTCCAGAAAAAACGATAGTACGTATTGGTGGAAATTTCAATACAACCCGCTTCTATATAAATGAACTACCAACTAGTGATAGAACTATTGGAGATATAAGTGCAGACGGCATCTATTATTTAAAGGGTGAAGGCACTACCTACTATAAAATAGATCTTGATCCTAATTCTGCAAATTACACTCAACACCAATCAACAGAAAGTTTATCTCTAAATATAAGTATTGATGATTGGGCTTTTAATGCAGTTGACGGAAATTTATACACCGTAGAGAGAAACTCAAATATTTTATATCGCATTGATCCTTCAAACGGAAACGTACAAGCTTTAGGCGAAGTGCCAATCTTATCAGGAGTAACCTATACGTATGATGCAACGTACTTCGATGCAGATGGTCGTTTTTATGTATCAGCAAGTGAAACAGGAACAATATATGCCATTCAAAGTGTACAAAGCGTAATAGTCAATGGTACAATAAATTCGAAACTATTTGCTTTCGGACCCTCAAGCTCTAACAATGATGGTGCACGTTGCCCTACAGCTATTGTGAGCCAAGAAATTTGTGATAATGGAATTGATGATGATGGTGACGGCCTTATAGATTGTGAAGATCCTTCATGTTCAACTTATGGTGATTGTTCCCTCTCACTAGATGCAACAACGGGAAGTAGTGACGGTGGTTTAGAAAGTAATAACCGATTATCAGAACAGATCAATAAGCGTAATTTTAATCGTGCAAAAACAGGATATACATTCGATAGAAATTCTGCAAGAAGAGTTATTAAAAAGGGGGTATATGCACAACGTGCTACTAATAATAATTTTAGTTTAGAAGATTTTATTCCTTTAGATATTATTAATGAAGATGAGGTTATTGATGCTTCACCTTCAGATTTAGTAAGTATTACAAATGCAACTGAGATATATGGTGTAGATTATTTAAGAAACAACATTCCAGTAGCTTCTATTCTGGCCATAAAAACTGAGAATGGGGTTTATGAACATACTAAATACATTTGTGATCGTTTGTTAGGAGCAGAGTTAATATCCGTAAATACGATTGACATCAACGGACAATCATTCATTAAGTCTATTATAAAAAATGTAGATGGCACTTATGAGTTTGTATTAAGTCTATCGGCTAAGGTGGTAAACAATGATGGAAACTTCGCGATAGAGAGTCACTGGAATCTCGATCAATACGAACAAAATGTCACCTTTTATAACTTTCAAATTTGGACGAACTCAATTGATGATTTATTTAAACTTGGGCAAGAAGTCTTATTTTTACTAGATGTGAAAAAATTAATTTCAACATATAACAACTCAACACCTCCAACAGTATTTGTTAGAAAAGGAAAGTATGTTAATGGTGCTTTAGATTTACAAATCATCAATATGAATGCTACGGAAACCATACATTTTGATGCTAATCTTAGAACCACGGAAACGAGTGAATTTGACAACATGAACTCAACAGTAGCATTGAATGAACAATACATTACAAACCTACAATTAGAAACTGGAAACTTATTTGATATCGGCTTTAGAATTGGTGATGGCTTTGCAACACCAGACGATTTATTCATGTCTGATGGACCTTGGGGAATTGATTATTCACAAGGAGACACTACAGTAGACACCTATGCAATTCTACCAAACGATTTTACCTATGCTCCCAATGATTTCCCGATAGAACGCAACATTGTCTTGAAAGCAACAACAAATAGCTATGTAGCGGCTTACAGAGCGCTTACCCCAAGATTCAAAGCCGTAGACTTAAGTGACTACAATAGCTTAAAATTTAGTGCAAAAGGGACAGGAAGTTTAGAAATTACATTTGTAAAAGCAAGTGTTTCTAACTGGGAAGAACAATATAAAAGCAACATTACTTTAGATAATATAACACAAAATTACGTTTTACCCATATCGAGTTTTAAATCAGGAAATAGCACCGGTTTAGAATTAAATGATGTCGTGACCGTGGTGTTTACTATGATAAGCGAAGATGGCTCAATTAGTTCAAAGGAATTAACACTAGAAAACCTACATTTATCTCAAGACACACCAGGTGTAGAAGACGTAACTCAACAAACAATGAATCTTTTTGCATCACCAAATCCAATAACCTCCGCAACAACGATACAATTTACAACGAAGCAAACAGAAACTGTACAACTTGTCGTCTATGACCAATTAGGAAAAGTAATATCCCAAACAACACATAGTACAACACCTGGAGAAAATAGAATTTCATTAAACAGCAACAACTTAAGCACAGGTATCTATTTCTGTAGCATTGTAAGTCAACAAATATTTTACAATGCCATAAAATTAATAGCCAGATAATTATAAGTTTTTAAGGTACTCCTAATTCCAAGATACAAGTAATATTTAGTTAAGGTTTGACGCTTTCGCGAAAGCGATATACTCTCGTGAATATAGAACAGTCAACATCATCACGAATTGGGCTATTGTTACATAAACATTTGCTACGCAAACCCAAATAGCCTAGTTATAGTGCACATAGCACACAATAAGCTAGGTAATACAAATCTTACCGTATTAATTGGACTCCCAAATGCTGAGCCTTTGCATCGAAACTAAGGGGGACAACCAAACAGTGTAACACAATTCAATAGCCTTTGCTTTGACTTTTCAGAAAAACAGGTCAAGAATAACTTCCCTTATTTTGGTGTAATTACTCAATGCTAGCAGGGAATAAAAAATGGCAATACACGATATAATCTATTGGTTGAAAGTTGGGCATCATTAACTTAAAAAGATAAAAGTGAAATACTTCGCTACATTATCGTTTCTCACAGTACTTATTCTATCATTCTGTGGATGCAAGCAGCAAACAGAACTATTAAATTCTCAAGAAGAAAAACGCAAGAAAATTGAAATAATAACCAATTATGGGTCTGTAATTATCGAACTGTATAATGAGACACCATTACATCGCGTTGTGCATAATTATGAGAAACATTCTAATCTCAATTTTAATTCTTTGCTTCATCGGAGTCAACGCTCAACATTGGAGTAAAATTAATGCGGATTTAAGAGTCTCAGATACTCTTAATAATCCGACCGAAATCAGAATCTATGCAAGTGGCGGAATAAAAAATTATACTTCACTTTTTAGAATGTACGAAAGTGAGCCTGATAATTGGACTGCTGAATTTCACGAGCATTGGTCAAAAGTTGATGGCATGATGGAAATGAAAACGCAAGAAAGAATATTGACTTCAAAAAGTGAAATGGAATATGTTTACTTGAATTTATTTCGGAGCTATATTTTTGACTTACCAAGCAGAAGTGATATAAGCTGAAAATTAATTGACCGTGGGGAAATCGAGAAAGCAGAACAATTCCCAAAAAGAAAGATGAAGAACCAATTATGAAATGGGAAGTTTTGGGCAAGCAGTCGATGGCACTTAATAGAAAAAGTTATTGTTTTTAAACGAAAAACCCATACAAATCAAACGAATTTGAATCTGGAAATCCATTTTTTTATAAAGACAAATATCCTGAAATTGATGGGCCGAAATATATTTGCGAACTGATTGAAATAGTACGCTCTGAAGTGTAGAATCCTTCCTAACAATTAACAGTAGCAACTTCATCAATTACAGCTAGCACCTTAAAGATAAACAGCTCCTACCGCACCAACTCACGGTATTTGTCAGATTTATCGTACAATAAACGCCGCTGCACCTTTTTCACCTAGCTCCATCCCCTATATTTGAGTGTTGATAAGGAGTTACCTGTAATTCCAAAAATGATATTTGATATTTAAACTATATCAAAATTTCTTTTAGTGTTATTAAGGTTACTCTATAAAATTAGGGAAATTTATTTACACAATTATTCCATTCTTAGTAGCAATTTTTAAACTTTATCGTCATCATTATATATCATATTTAAATAAAAAAACTTTTATGAGATTCAAATTAATTTTTTTTAGTTTTTTCCTTTCTTTCTTTTTTATAAATGCTCAAACAACTAAAGATTCTAAAGCGGAGTTGGAGAAAGTAATTGATGTTTTTAGAGTATCAATAATAGAGCGTAATGATTTTGAAAAATTTTCTAATTTATTTTTACACGATTCTATTACTTGGGCAGCAATTATAACAGGAGAGACTAAAAAAAGAGTGCTACAACAAAAACCTGATTTTACATTTCAAACTAGTAATTACAAGGCTTTCTTTGAGGAATTGAAAGATGGCAGTGAAGAAAAATTTTATAACGTTAAAATAGATGTTCGAAATGAATTTGCAACTATATCATTTGACTACAGTTTCAATGTTAATTCAAAAACTCAAAATTGGGGAACTGAATACTGGTCTCTAATTCTAATAAATAATATATGGAAAATCACAAGTGTAACTTGGTCTCAGAATATGCAAAAATTAGAAGCTTGCCCTTTTGAATCTAAGGATCTCTTAGAAATGAATTAATAAAAATAATAGTAATGCAAAGTACAGATAGCACCGTGTATAGTTAATTACTCAGTCACTGCCAACTTACGAACATTCCTTCGGAATATTCTATCTGTGATTTATTTACTAAATCAGTTGCTTAAACACGAAACTAAGAATACACAAAACCCTTAATTTAATTTACAAATAACGATACGTCCTTGAATTAGCAAAATTCGGAAAGTAACCGAAGAATTTAAAATTTGAGTTCCATAACAAATCCAACCAAATGAATAAAACATTCCAGATTTTAAAGAAAGTCCTTTTTACTATAATCCTAATTTTAATAATTTTTACCGTTTCTGGATATACCTATTTATACATTCTTCCTAAAGGCCCAGAATTAACTGAAACAAAAACGTTAAAAAAAGAAACTGATTCTTTTGTCATGTATGCATATAAAAATAGCGAAAGAAAATCTATTAAAGTTTGGACGTACAAACCTGAAAATTGGAAAAATGAAGGTAGAATTCTTTTTGTAATGCATGGAGGTGGTAGAAATGCAGATGATTATTTAGACGCATGGAAAGAGCTTGCAGACAGCAACAACATTTTAGTGGTAGCTCCTGAGTTTGAAAACAAATATTCAAAATATATTACCAACGATTATCAGGAAGGTAACCTATTTACCTTTTTCGGTTCTAAAAACCCAAAAGAAGAATGGACATATTCTGTAATTGAAAATATATTCGATGACATTAAGAAAAATAACAATATCACAAATGAAACATATGATATTTTTGGTCATTCCGCAGGTGGCCAGTTTGTACATAGAATGATCATGCTTATGCCCGAAGCAAGAATTAAAACCGCAATAGCAGCTAATGCTGGGCTCTACACTTTTCCAGATGAAAATCTGGAATATCCTTATGGATCAAAGAATACACCTATTACAGATAATTCCATCAAAAATTCTTTTAAAAAGCACTTAATCATTTTATTAGGTGAGAATGATAATGATCCAAAATTAGGTACTTTCAGAGAAACCGAGCTTGCTATGAAACAAGGAGCACACAGATTAGAAAGAGGATCTAATTTTTATCAAAAATCACTTGAATTAGCTACTCAAACATCCTCGATTTTTAATTGGGAAGTTGATACTATTGAAAAGGTTGGTCACAATTACAGAAAAATGTCTTCTCAATCAGTGAAGTACTTGTCCAACTAAAACCTAATCCCGGCACATCGCAAATAGTTGTCAGTTGAGTGAAAAGAGTTGTTTTAGACACCCAGTAAAAACCCACTAAGCCCACAAGGAGGTTTGCCTTATAGAGGCTGCTTGCGTTAACCAAGACCATTATACGTCATGATATAGGCACCATATGAAAACAATTTATTTTATTTTACTCATAGTTTCTTTTCCACTAATTGTGACTGCCCAAATAGGTACAGTAAGTTTTATAGATACATCTGTTCAAACAGCAGGTGTAACAAAGCTCGAATCTATTGATATAGATAATGATGGACATAATGAAATTCTCACTTCTACAAATGGCAATTCTGGCAGATTAGGATTTTATCAGAACCTGACAAACAACAGTTTTTCAGCTTTTAACTTAATAGAATCATATGATTTTTGTAGAGGGTTTGCTATAGGCGACTTTAATAATGACAATTGGAATGATATTGTTTCTATTGGAGGTATCAACCAAGATGCTAAAATTCACCTCAATAATTCTAGTACATTTAGTCCAGGAGTACTTCTAGATACTAATATTTCGATACAAGTAAATGATGTGGTTGTTGCAGATTTTGATCTGAACAACTCTGATGACATTGTTATTATCGGACAACACTCTATTGATTTTTATCGAAATAATGGTAGTGGAAGTTTTACCAAAGAGGAAATCTTAAGCACGAGTACGTCTCCTTTGATCCTGGAGTGTTTAGACTTAGCAGCAAGGGACATGGACAATGATGGTGATATGGATTTAATAAGCGGAGAAACAGCAGGATTAGTAGTTTATATCAACGATGGAAATGCTGTGTTTACTCCCCACTATTATTCGGTAAACCCCGAAATTTTTGGTCTTATACACCCAATAGATATAGACAATGATGGCGACTATGATGTGGCAGGCTATAACAGCGCAGGAGAAGTAAAATGGTTTAGTAATAACGGAAATGCTATCATGACATTTGAAGCCACACTACCTCATATTCCCGATTTAATATCATTAAGTTCCATAGATTATAATAACAATGGGGTTGAAGATTTATACACTTCCTACGCCAATAACATTTCAATTTTTGAGAATGATACCAATCATACTTTTAATAACGAAATAACAGTTTATCAAGATAATAGTCTTTTAATGGGCACTGTTCAGCCTGTAGATATTGATCATCAAGGAGCTTTAGATTTTCTATGGTCAGGAGGCACTAACAGCATTGCCTTTCACCTTAATCAATCCCCTTTATCTATAAGTGAAGTAAATGCAACAAGTAATTTCTTTTATCCAAATCCAACAACTGGATTAGTGAATTTTACCAAACCAGTTAAAAAACTGGCGATGTATAATTTATTAGGTCAAAAATATATAGAAGCTTATCATGTAAATGAAATAAATTTAACAAACTACCCGTCTGGAATGTACTTACTGGTTTTGGATGATAATGTCCAATTTCCACAAAAAATTATTAAAGAATAACGACTTACAACTAGGTGCATAATTAATTACTGGCATAGCATACCTTCAAGCCTTTACGCAAAAGAAATGTATGCCGTGTTCTATAGGACTATCAAATAAATGTTGCCACTGTAAACCCAAATTGTCCATCCAAATAGTGCGATTAAGAAGACTTGTTTATAGATAAAATAAAAGAGCCCTTTATAATAACACCAAAAAAAGGCAATCTACTTCCCCTTTGTTATAAAGGTGTAAATTCTGCAATAAAAATTACGGTTGCAGCTTTCATCTCTCCACCTTTATCATTCTTTTCTAATCCTGAAACATGGGGGCTTGCGAAATATAAAAGTTATCGTATCGAATGTATTTGAAATTTAGGAGCAATTCGTTTCTATCAACTACAGAACAGGAAACCCGTTTTAATTATTAAAATCGCAGTCACGCAGGGGTAACAACTCAGCAAGAACAAGGGATTTCCTTATATATAAACTCAAAAAATGTTCTCCGTGATTGACATTCATCTACAGACTTTAAGACAGTATTAATAAGCTTTCGCTATTAAACTTGTATTCTGTCGGATAACAATTAAATCAATCACATTATGAGTACCACATTTTTGAATACCAAGACCAGAGGGATCACCAAGACTGTAGCTGAATTCACCAAACAGGAGGGTCAGAGCAATAAAGAGTTCCGTGAATTTATAAGTGAACAAGTTGTGGAGCACAGAAAAGAAGGAATGGATGTATTCAAATCCCCAAGACCAGGAGATATTCAAGAAAACGAATAGCTTTCTATCCATAACACAAAGGCTAGTAAATAACAACAAAGCAAAAAGGCTATTTAGGAAATCTAAATAGCCTTTTTCTTTGTTGTATAATTATAAAAAAGCAACAGGTAAACCTGCAAACTTTAGGGCTAAACCAAATGGTTGGTGTACTTTTATAAAGTCGTAAAATCTTAATGATTTTGCTTAAAAAAAATAAAACAAAAGGCTTTGACCAGATGCCAATAGAGAACCAAAACATTTCTTACATGCTAATCACTAACAGTTCAAGCGACTCCTTATAAACCCATACTAAAATGACAAAGCAACATAGGATCATTACATTAATTGCTATCGTGGGTATGCTCAGCCTGAATTCCTGCAGCAGCAAATTATCACCTACCACACAAAAAGCAACTACTTCAAATTCTGAATCGGCCCTTAAAAAACCATATGTACTATTGATTTCTCTAGATGGTTTTCGTTGGGATTATGTAGATAAATATAGACCTCCCAACTTAATCAATTTTATTTCTAAAGGTGTTAAGGCACAATCATTAATACCCTCCTATCCTTCTAAGACCTTCCCTAATCACTATACGATTGCAACGGGAATGTACCCAGATAAACATGGTATTATAGGTAATATTTTTTACAGTTATGAAAAGGAAGCTACTTATAACATTAGGAATCGAGAAATGGCTGAAGACGGAAGTTTTTACGGAGGTTCTCCCATATGGATAGAAGCAAATAAGGCATCTATGGTTACGGCCAGTTACTTCTTTGTGGGTACAGAAGCAAACATTCAAGGAATGTCACCTACCTATTACTATAAATACGATGGTAGTGTAAAAAATGAAACTCGTGTTGCTCAAGCCGTAAAATGGCTAAAGATGCCTGCAAAAAAAAGACCCCATCTAGTCACTATGTACTTTAGTGATATGGATGATGCAGGGCATAATTTTAGCCCATCCAATGATGAAGAGCTAAAAAACAAACTACTGGCTTTAGATAAGAACTTAGGTGATTTATTTAAAGGCATAGCAGCTACAGGACTGCCTGTAAACATTATTATAGTTTCAGATCACGGCATGGCAAATCAATCTATCGAAAACCTTATACCCGTAGATGACATTCAAAACGACAGTTTGTTTTCAACCATTAATAACGGCTCCATAGTCAATATTCATCCCAAAGACCATATAGATACCAATGATTTGTTGGAGGATTTAAAACGAAAGGAACATCATTTTAAAGTCTATAAAACCGAAGATACCCCTGGTTTTGAAAACATCCCTACCAATAAAGACTGGGGACCTTTACAACTAGTGCCTGATCTGGGCTATTATTTTTCAACTAAAAAAAGTATAGCTGCAAGAATTGAAAAAAATATAACAACTATAGGTGTGCATGGTTTTGATACCAAATACAAAGATATGCACGGCATCTTTTATGCAAAAGGTCCTGCCTTTAAAAAGAATTACGAGATACCAGCAGTAAAAAACATTCATATTTATCCATTAATGTGCAGGCTATTAGGACTAGAAATTCCAGAAGGTATTGACGGAGATTTAGACCAAATAAAAAGTGTTTTAACTCCACTCTTAAACAAGGAGCAGGATTGAAAATAAAACAAATTATAAACTCGCTCTTGTAAACGCCACGTAACCTACTATCTAAAAACTATAAATTGATGTATAACAAATTGTACGAATGGGGTACTAGGTTTTTATCTAAAGCCGCCTTATTTAAATTTGGCTTGAACTGGTCACCTATGTACAGAAGAAGTACAGCAAAAATAATTTACGTATCAACAGATTTATTGCAGGTAAAAATGAAGTTACCCATCAGCTGGAAAAATAAAAACTATATGAACTCCATATTTGGCGGTAGCATATATGCCTCGGTAGACCCCATACCTATGTTTCAGTTGATCAATATAATAGGAGATCATTACGTAGTTTGGGACAAGGCGGCTACGATCAAATTTAAGAAACCCGCAAAAGAAAACCTATACGCAGAGTTTCTATACTCAGAAAAAGAATTGGCAGAAATCAAACAACTAGTAGAGCGAGATAAAGAAATCGAAATCGTAAAATTAGTAAAGTTGACCAACAAAAGCAGTACTCAGGTGTATTGCGAAATAGAAAAGATCATCTACGTTGCAAATAAGGAGTTCTATAAAAATAAACGTCTAGGTGAGTAAAAAGATACTAGAGAATATAAAACTTTAATAAACTTCATAAAGTATGGTCTCAATAACCCCCCTCCCTTTATCTAATCTAGTAGAAAGCAAATGCCGTGCTTCTTTTACTTTGAAATGAAACGGTGCTGCTAATACGTCCAATCCACTTTGGCTTTTAAGTCTTATACCTTGACCAGAGATGATATCCTTGTTAGGTACAAAATCACCTTCAGGCAGGTGCTCCGTTAGTACCACATATTTATAACCTCTTAATTGATTTAGGGTACTTTGAATTTCGGAATTAGATAGGTGTTGTAAGACCTGTCTTAGTAACGCACAATCTGCAACAGGTAAAGGATCAACTGCTATATCTAAACAATGAAATTTTAAATTTTCTTTTTGGAACATTTTTTTATTATGCGCGATCACATTGGACGCGACATCAACACCTTCATAGTTCTTTGTATGTGGTACTAATTGTTTACCTATATTAAAATCCCCACAACCCATATCGCATACGGAAATGGGATCTTCAAAAGAATTTAAAAATAAGGTGACTGCGTTTATATAAGGGGCTACTATATCTGGATGATGTGACCCGCTTCCTGAATAATAAGGAGCACCAGTAGTCGTTCCCCATAATCCATTGTCATAAATCTGCTCCATGGCCGCTTTAGTAGGCCAGGGCTTCTTAATTCGTTGCTTGTTACCATCCTTATGATTCATACCACTTTTATGAGATCAAGATAAGCTATAACTACTGTTTTGTACACCAACACATCCATAACTTATTTTCCATAAAAAATAGGTTGTATAACTACCTGTCTACAAAATATTTATAAAATGGAAAGCAGGACGCGTAAGGAATCCAGAAAAATTATTGAACAACTCGACTTCATTCATTATGGCTAAAAAACACCAACTATATATATCAATTATCATTTGTACATTTGGCAACAAGCCCATTTATGAAAAAGCATTACTTACTAGTAGTTCTCAGCCTCTCTTTTTTTTGTTTTCAAAATACCACAGCGCAAAATAACGATGTAGAAAATGTATTGACCGACATCCTCTTTATACTCGATCAATACAACGATCCCGCGGCTGAAGCCAGCGTTATGCAAACAGGTGCTGGATGGTTTCATACTGCCAAATCTTTAGATAAATTCAAGGTGAATGTAGCTGTTGGGATGAGCGGCCTTCCCTTTCCCAAAAGCAAACAAAATTTTAGTGTGCGAGAATCAGATTTTATCAACTTGGACATAAGAGATGGAGATCAAGCTTCTATACCTACTGCTTTAGGTGGACAGCGCCGTGTGTTTTTCGACTTTATGATCGATGGAGAAACCTATGAATTTCAAGCTTTTTCTGGATTAAATACAGACTTTTTTGCTTTACCTTATATCCAAGGCCAGATAGGTTTATGGAAAGAAACAGAAGTAAGCTTGCGTTTTGTACCGCAAATTACTATAGAAAGGTCTAGCTATGCCATTTATGGTTTAGGAATCAAACACAACCTTTCTCAATACTTTTATAAAGAGCAACGCGGTTTTGACCTTGCTTTTTATACTAATTACAGCCTTACAGATCTCAATTTAGGTTATGACGAGCCACTGGATCTAGAACCATCAGACGGTGGGGCACCACTAGCAATTATCGATGGGTCACTTATTGATTTTCATTCTATTAATGCTGGTCTAGTGGCCAGTAAGGATTTTAATAAGTGGACTCTTTCTAGCGCACTTAATTACAATACGAGTTGGGTAGATTACAGCCTTACTGGAGAACGCAGCTTGTTTTTTGATCTGTTCAATAACGTACTAAGCACCCTTAGTGAGACCAAGCACTCTTTTAAGCTGGACCTGGGAGCTGCTTATCAACTCACCCCTAAATGGAATTTAAACACACAGTTGAGCGCTGGACAGTTTGTCAACCTTAATATTAGCGGTGTTTACAACATCAATTAAGCTTTTTACTTCTTAAGGGCTTATGAGGATTCCGCTTTCGCGAAAGCGGAACACCTACCAACTTTACCACACAAGATCCTTACTCCTATCCTCGAGACATTATTTAGAGTAAATCCATAAAAAAATCCCCATCATTGCTGATGAGGATTTTCTATTTGCGAGAGGTTGTTAAACCTAAATTATTTTACTTTGTTTACTACTGCTTCAAAAGCTTCTGGATGATTCATGGCAAGATCTGCAAGAACTTTACGATTTAACTCGATGTTGTTCTTTTTTACAGCTCCCATAAATACAGAGTAGCTCATACCGTGCATACGTGAACCAGCGTTGATACGCGTGATCCATAATCTACGGAATGATCTTTTCTTGTTTCTTCTATCGCGGTAAGAATAAGACATTGCTTTCTCTACTGCGTTCTTTGCTACTGTCCATACGTTTTTACGACGTCCGAAGTAACCTTTTGCCTGCTTGAGGACTTTTTTTCTACGAGCTCTACGAGCTACGGCATTTACTGATCTAGGCATAATTTTAATTTTTTAACAGCAGGCGATCCATTTCTAGATTCTTTAATTGTGCACTACTATTGGGTTAATGTGTGAATTAACAAACCGTCAAGGTTTACAATGTCGTCTTACTTAAGACGTAATTGTAACATGACATTAGGTACATCTGCTTTGTGCACAACTGTATCGTGAGTCAAAGCTAGTTTACGTTTCTTGCTCTTTTTAGTCAGGATGTGACTTTTAAAAGCGTGTTTTCTTTTGATCTTTCCAGTACCAGTAAGCTTAAAACGCTTCTTAGCACTAGATTTTGTTTTCATTTTAGGCATAATTTCCTTTTTTAAATTCTCGCATTCCTTATTTAAAACCTATCTAATTACCTGATTCCGTGTGGTATAAAATCTATTGAAAATAGACTTTAAAAACAACTGAACAAGACATCAATGAAGCTCCTTTATTAAGGAGTGCAAAAATAGGTTTTTATTTGGAAAATGTATGATAAATCACCGATTTATTCCTCCTTATCCTTTAGATAATAAAAGATAAATGCAGCACCTATAGTCAAGTCTCTAGAGACTTGAAGTCGCTTGGTATAATTTTAGGGATTTGTACCTGCATAATCTAGCCGTTGAATAAGGTTTTCAACTCTTGGCTTTTAACCAAAAAAAAACTGCCTCTTAGATAGAAGCAGCCTTTTATGATTATTCTTTAAGTGACCTTTGTTAGGTGGGCTTTATTCAGCGCACTTACATCTGTCCTTTAGGGAGTAACTTACTTTTTCTTAGGTGCGATAAACATATTCATACGTTTACCTTCCATTTTAGGCATTTGTTCTACTTTACCTAACTCTTCTAGATCTTGAGCTAATCTCAATAATAAGATTTCACCTTGATCCTTATAAATAATGGAACGACCTTTAAAGAACACATAGGCTTTTAATTTAGATCCTTCTTTAAGGAACTTCTCACCGTGTTTTCTTTTAAATTCATAATCATGATCATCTGTATTGGGTCCAAAACGGATTTCCTTAATAACGACCTTACTAGCATTTTGCTTGATTATTTTCTCCCGCTTCTTTTGCTCATAGACAAATTTCTTATAGTCCATGATTTTTGCCACAGGTGGGTCAGCATTAGGAGAAATCTCAACCAGGTCGAGTTCTTTCTCTTGTGCTTCTTTAAGGGCTTCACGAGTGTCCATAACACGTGGTTCTCCATCGCCTACAAGGCGTACTTGTCTTGCACGTATCTTTTCATTGATTGCATGCTTGTCTTCTTTGATAATTCGAGCCGGACCACGGCTTCTGCGTCTACGTATTGCTATGACTATATAATTTTAATTAAACTTCAAATGTTTTTATAGTTTCGGAGATTTCTTTTTGCACGAGCTCTGTAAATGCTTCAACGCTCATACTTCCTAGATCCTCTCCACCATGTTTTCTTACAGAAATTGAACCCTCTTTTTCTTCCTGCTCACCAACGATAAGCATATATGGTAATTTGTTCATTTCTGCCTCACGGATCTTTTTACCCATGGTTTCTGCACGATTATCTACTACTGTGCGAATTTCGTTAATTTCTAACAAATTTGCTACCTGTTTAGCATAATTTTCGTATTTCTCACTGAGAGATAAGATAGCACATTGCTCAGGCATCAACCATAGCGGGAAATTCCCCCCTGTATGCTCTAATAAAATGGCTATAAAACGCTCCATGCTACCAAAAGGTGCACGATGTATCATTACAGGTCTATGCGACTCATTATCAGCGCCTTTATACTGTAAATCAAAACGTTCTGGCAAATTATAATCCACCTGTATAGTACCTAATTGCCAGCTTCTACCTAAGGCATCTTTCACCATAAAGTCTAATTTAGGACCATAAAAGGCAGCTTCACCTTCTTCAATCACATAATTAAGACCTTTATCTTTTGCAGCACTGATAATTGCATTTTCTGCAATTTCCCAATTCTTAGTATCTCCTATATATTTTTCTGGTTTTTTAGGATCGCGTATGCTTACCTGCGCGGTAAAATTTTCAAAACCTAACGAACCAAAAACATACATAACTAAGTCTATAACTGCTTTAAATTCTTTATCTAATTGTTCTGGCATACAGAAAATATGCGCATCATCCTGAGTAAACCCGCGTACACGAGTCAATCCATGTAGTTCACCACTTTGCTCGTATCTATACACCGTACCAAATTCTGCAAAACGCTTTGGTAAATCTTTATACGACCACTGGGCACTTTTATAAATTTCACAGTGATGTGGACAGTTCATAGGCTTTAATAAAAACTCCTCACCTTCGTTAGGTGTCTTTATAGACTGGAAAGAATCTGCTCCATACTTTTCATAATGACCAGAAGTCACATACAATTCTTTAGAACCTATATGCGGCGTCACCACCATTTCATAACCTGCTTTTTTCTGGGCGGCTTTTAAGAAGTTTTCTAGTCGCTCGCGCAAAGCCGCACCTTTAGGTAACCATAAAGGAAGCCCTTGACCTACGCGTTGAGAAAAAGTAAACAACTGTAATTCTTTACCTAATTTTCTGTGATCTCGTTTTTTTGCTTCTTCTAGTAACTCCAGGTATTCTTTTAAGTCTTTTTGCTTAGGGAAAGAGGTCCCATACAAACGAGTAAGTTGTGGATTTTTTTCATCTCCACGCCAGTAAGCACCAGCTATACTCATTACTTTTACCGCCTTGATAATTCCTGTGTTAGGAACATGACCACCGCGACATAAATCTGTAAAGGTATCGTGATCACAAAAAGTGATCTCCCCGTCCGTAAGATTCTCTATCAGCTCTACTTTGAATGGATTGTTTTGATCCTTATAAAGTTGTATCGCATCAGCTTTAGAGACACTACGCATGGTGAACTCATGTTTTCCACGTGCTATTTCTAACATGCGAGCTTCTATTCTAGGAATATCAGTCTCCGATATAGAATGTTCTTTAAAATCAATATCATAATAGAACCCATTATCGATTGCAGGCCCTATGGTCAGACTTACTCCAGGAAACAATTCCTCAATAGCTTGTGCCATGATGTGAGAAGTAGAATGCCAGAAAGCCTCTTTCCCTTCAGGATTGCTAAACGTAAAAAGAACCAAGCTACCATCTTCTATTAGAGGTGTTTTGGTTTCTACCTTTATACCGTTAAAGCTAGCGCTGATTACATTACGAGCAAGTCCGTGTGATATACTCATAGCGACATCCATAGGAGTGGTACCGCTTTCCATTTCTTTGATACTGCCGTCAGGCAAAGTGATTTTAATCATAACTACAAAATATGAACCGGCAAAGGTAAACCTTTATGCAAAATCACCATTAATTAATGCAACAGTTTTTGACGTTTTTAAGTCGGTTTTAGTTCTTGATACATCAGTGGCACTTCCATTAGAACGGCTTTCGACTTTAGAAGAAATGCTGAGCTGAAACCCTAAGCTTTTTTAGGTTGAATTAATAGGCAGCCTTCCATCTTGTGTATAAGCTTTTTTAGTTATCAAGATAAATAAAACTCCCTTTAGGGATTGAAGAAGGTTCCTAATTCAAACTCTAATTGTTCGGGTTTTCCATTGTCTGGCACTGAAAGGTCTGGAAACACAAGGCCTTTCGTTTATTCTTTAAAGAAAAAGAAAGCCTCCCTTTAGAGCTAGGAGAAGCAGCCGAAACAAAAACTCTAATTTTTGATTCTGATATTTTAACAGCTCTATGCCTTTTGATCACAAGCAAACACAGTTTAATAAAGGTTAAAAGCTAAAATGGCGCGCACTTTGATACTGTCGTTAAAATCTCACTTATGAAAAAGCTCTTACTTCTCATTGCAGTTGTTCTATTTTTAGGCAGTTGTGACAGGTGGACAGATTGTATCATTAACAACAGTCCACAACTCAACCAACATGATTTTCTTACCGGATTTTTAGACATTTATTACGAAGACAGCTTAAATGCCGAAATCAATAACGACCCACGAGATAACAATTACTACTATTATTTCTCTGTACATGGATTGCCTCGCGGCATGGATTATGAATCCTATGGTAGGGAGCTGGTTATTTTTGGGACACCTCAAGAATCAGGTCGTTTTAATATAGAGGTATATCTTAACGTGGAAGCTGCGATTCTCTACTATGATGAAAGTGATGGCCCATTTGAAGATGGAGATACGCTTTGTAAAGACAGTACCAGCAGGTGGTATTCATTAAGCATTCAATAGGGCTTGTGTCGGGCAGCATACTTGTTGTAATTCCGCTTTCGCGAAAGCGGAACAAACATCCAACAATAAGATCTAAAACAATGAATCGTTAAGAAAAACACACTTAAACTCTTGTAATAGCTTACCTTTGCAGCTTAATTGAATACATGACATTTAAAGAATTAGGGTTAGTAGAACCCATCTTGCGAGCTTTGCAAGACCAAGGATATGAACGTCCTACACCTATACAAGCACAAGCCATTCCAGTACTATTAGAAGGAAAAGATTTATTAGGCTGTGCACAGACTGGAACCGGTAAAACTGCCGCGTTTTCCATTCCCATCGTTCAAGACTTATACAACCGCCAGCCGCCAAAAGGAAAAAGGCGCATCAAAACATTAGTGGTTACTCCTACCAGAGAACTGGCTATCCAAATAGGCGAGAATTTTTCAGCTTACGCAAAATATACCGATATTAAAAATACGGTCATCTTTGGTGGAGTGAAGCAAACTTCTCAAGTATATGCGTTGCATCAAGGAATTGATGTATTAGTTGCTACTCCAGGAAGATTACTGGATTTAATCAATCAACGTTACATCTCACTAGATCATGTCGAGCATTTTGTGCTGGATGAGGCAGACCAGATGTTGGACATGGGTTTTATACACGATATCAAAAAGTTGTTAAAGCTTTTACCTCAAAAAAGACAGTCGCTATTTTTTAGTGCTACCATGCCTAGCACCATCGTAAAACTCTCTAACGAGATTTTAGGAAATCCAGCAAGAGTAACTATAGAGCCAGAAAAAACAACTGCTGAAAAAGTAGAGCAACGTATTTACCACGTTAATAAAATGAACAAGACCAAGCTCTTGATCGATTTATTAAGTAATGAATTGAACGATGCTACCTTAGTGTTCTCTAGAACCAAGCACGGAGCCAATAAGATTGTAAAAGATCTAGATAAAGCGGGTATTAAGAGTGCCGCTATACATGGTAATAAATCTCAAGCTGCAAGGCAAAGAGCTTTACAACAGTTTAAAGACGGAGATCTTCAAGCACTTATCGCGACAGATATTGCTGCTCGTGGTATAGACATCGACGAGTTGAGCTATGTAGTGAATTACGATTTACCTAATGTACCAGAGTCTTATGTACACAGAATAGGAAGAACTGGTAGAGCTGGAGCAAGCGGTCTTGCCGTTTCCTTTTGTATGCTAGAAGAACGCCCTTTCTTAAAAGACATCGAGAAGTTGATCAGAACAAG
This sequence comes from Nonlabens sp. MB-3u-79, assembly GCF_002831625.1. Lineage (NCBI taxonomy): Bacteria > Pseudomonadati > Bacteroidota > Flavobacteriia > Flavobacteriales > Flavobacteriaceae > Nonlabens > Nonlabens sp. MB-3u-79. Next base: position 3,104,755 of record NZ_CP025116.1, read on the forward strand.
TATTCATGTTGTGGAAGTGCACGAGTTTGAATTTAAGATGGAAGACGCTGCAGAGCCTAGTTTGAAAAAACAAAGTGGTGGTGGTGGCCGCGGTCGTTCACAAGGAAGAAGTAACAAACCTAAAAGTGGTGGCGGTAACAGTTCTTCCAGAAGTGGTGGAGGGAATCGCAGCAATCGCAGTAGATAGTTTTAGCTATTAAATAGAATACGCATACATCTAAAAGCCTTTTATCTATCGATAAAAGGCTTTTTTTATATAAAATCAGCAGATTAACACTTCATCCTTAGTAAGATAACTAAAGTTTTATGATTTTAACGTAACTTTAGGAAGTGAGAAAGCAGTAACTTCTCTTACTAATCATTTAATACTCATAAATGACGACAAGACCAACCATCTTTATAGCTCTTTTATTTATTTATTTTAATATTCTTTTATTGCCTGCACAAAATACCGGCTTAGTAAACAAGCCTCCAGTTTCTACAGAGCAGCTGGAATTAGATAGTTTACTAAAGGTAGTAAGGAATCATTACTACGATAAAGATTATAAAAACGCCATTGAAAAAGGGAATTTACTTCTCCAATTGTCTGAAGAAATCGGTTCTGTAAAAAATGAAATTGCAGCTTCGAGCCTAATAGGTAATTCCCTATTACAACGCGGAGACACAATAGCATCTCAGAAGATTTTTGAGAAATCACTTTTAAAAGCGCAAAAAGCTAACGATCTAGAAAAGATTATTATCGCTTCCATCGACTTGGGTAATGTTTATGCTATTAGTAAACAGTACGAAAAAGCGATTAAAAGCTATACAAAAGTCCTCCCCCTGGCAGTAGAATTTAATCAACCTGTTTATTTATTTCTATTAAATTATAATGTAGGAGAGTCTTATTTGGAACTGAACTTACCAAATCAGGCATCTGTTTTCATTTCAAAAACCAATAAATATGTTAACGGCTTGGCCACTGCCTATAAAGCAAGTCAAAAATCTCTTTCAGGCAAACTTTCTTATGCTTTAGGTGATTATAAAAAAGCTGCAAAGGACTTTGATCAAGGAATTGTTTATGCTAAAGAATCTGATTTTAAGGAAATCCTACTTGAAATTTACGAGTATTACGCTTTAACAGAAGAGAAAAAAGGTGACTATAGAAAAGCAAATGAATTATTAAAGCAATACAACGGTCTGAATGAAGAAAAGTATAAGCTGGATAAAATAGCAGCTGTGGAAAATGCAGTGGCTAAATTTAATGTAGAGCAAATGGAGCAAGAACTTCTAACTACGCAATATGAAAATGAAATAGCCAAGGAACGAGCAGCAAGGAATACCATCTTAATATCCGGTGCCATAGCATTAGTATTTTTGAGTATTCTAACACTTTTTCTATTTAGAAATCAAAGCAAGCGTAAAAAGCTCTTGATAGATTTAAAAAACAACAACTTTTTACTAGCTGTTGCTAAAGAAAAGAGTGATCGATTAAGAACGTCTAAAGATGCTTTATTCTCTAGAATCAGTCATGAATTACGAACTCCTATGTATGGAATCATAGGGATTTCGAATCTAATGGTAAGTGATAAAGCAGAAGCGGTCAATTCTGATAACATTAGATCTTTAAAGTACAGTGCAGACTACCTGCTTTCATTGATCAATAACGTTTTGGAAATGAACAAAATAAACAGGGTAAAGGACGATCTTTTGAAAAAGGATATTATTAATATCAGGCAAGTCTGTGATTATGTTATGGATTCTGCTCGCTATATTTCGCAAAAAAACGCTAATGTACACCAACTTTGTATAGATGAATCTATACCAGAAAAAGTGATTGGAGACTCTTCTAGATTATCTCAAGTACTTATCAATTTATTGGGTAACGCAGGTAAATTTACAGAAAACGGCAAAATCACACTTGATGTGACCCTTACATCACTAACTGATTTGGAGTGCTTTATCATGTTTAAAGTAAAAGACAACGGGATAGGAATAGCCAAAGATAGGCAATTGGCTATCTTTGAAGAGGCCGCATTTATAGAGCATCATCATGAAAATGAAGGGACAGGTTTGGGGTTACCTATCTCCAAAAGCATTATTGAATTGCATAATTCTAAACTTGACCTGATAAGTGATCTTGGCAAAGGAACAGAAGTAAGATTTGTATTACGCTATGAGCTAGCAAAAGAAAAACCACTGGAGAATAATATTTTACAATTAAATGGCAATCTTAGCTTATTAAAAGGAAAGAAAATACTAGTAGTTGAAGACAATAAAATAAATCAGGTGGTCACTCGTAAAATGCTGGAAAACTTAGAAATTAAAGTAGATACCGCCTCTGATGGAATAACAGCTATAGAAAAAGCACAAACGGTAAATTACGACCTTATTTTAATGGATATTAACATGCCTCCAGGCATGGATGGTTTTGAAACTGCAAAAAAGATAAGAGCGTTTGATGAAAATACACCCATCATAGCACTCACAGCGGCAGAACAAAGAGAAGTTAAAAAGCGTATAAAAGATAGCGCTATGAATGATTATATTATAAAACCATTTAAGATGGAATACTTTCAGAGCAGTCTATTAAAACTCATGAAATAGAGGCTCGTTATCTAGAGGTCATAGCTTAACTAAAGGCTAATCAAGGTCATTTTAAACGGACATTCAGAAATATAAAAAATACTCATCAGAAAACTATTATTAATGGTGATTCATGACAACCCACTTTTCAGCAGCTCTATCATATACCAACTGTATCATTTCATATTGACTGCATCGCAAACGTATATTATTTTGAATTTGATTTTCTGTAGATGAATTGGTATTTAAATCCAATAATACCAAGTCGCCTTCTGTAGGGTATAACCATATTTGAGTTCCATCTGGCGCCGATTTGATTCCCGAAATAGTTAATTGGTTACTCCCACTTGTAGTTGGATTAGGATGCACTAACCTAATAATAGATTTACCATGGTTGGGCTCTCCGGGTAAAATAACAATATCTAAATTATCAATCCTTCCATTCCCAGGAATAATAAGTGATGGAAGCTCTCCGAATTCTAATCTTTGTTTTTTTGCAACTACTTTATTATCCTCAAGCTCTACGTTTTCCCCCATAGCTACAGGAACCATCCTGCCTGTGGCATCAACTCCTACCAGTCTAACAGCTCTTCTCGTTGTATGATTGGTATTCAAAGATCTTACAATAAGACTTCCATTAACATCGAGCTCTGCTTGAGGATCGGTTGTATTGATTCCCACTTGAGCAAAAGCAAAAGCACTAAATAACAAAGCCAAAGGTAAAGTAGTGATTTTCATGTGGTCAAAGTTTGTTTGAATTTAAGCGAAATAAACTATTTGAAAAAAAATATTTCAATTTCCTGTACAATTTTACAAAAATAAGGTCATTCATCGATTTTTTTTCAGTAATGATTTGGAAAAGAACTACATATGACACTCATCGAGCATTTTAAGAGAACAAACCCCATAATCACATCAAACTAGCAGTCAACAAATTAAAAAACATAGTTTTTTGTAAAAATAAATTAATATGGCTTTTTTGTTCCTCTTTAGAACAACAAAAAAAATAAAAATAAGGTCAATTGTATAGCCTCGAGAACACCTATCATCAATGCTTATTTAACACTATTATATTGATCAACATATTTTTGAACTTTAAAACCATACTTCTAACTAGATTATTGAGCCGCATTTAGATGATATAAAATTTTATTGATGAAAAAGAGCTCTCTATAGCTTTATAAAAACATCTGTTATTCCATACCAATCAGCTGCCTTGGAACAGCATATTTTGATTTCAAAATTGTTCGTTATTATTTGTGAGCACTTTTAAACACCTTTTATAGCTTCTACTTGCATATATTCCAATAGCATCTTCAATTTTTAAGAAAACAGAACCTTTACTCTACTTCAAATAGCCCCCTCAGTAGTTTTACCAAATAGTTTACATACTGTTCTAGAATAAAAGTTTAAAATACTTTGGGAAATATAAATCTGAGAACTCCTTTATTCATAGGACCCTTTGCAATCATAATCAGTTACAAACGTAAATAAACGTAAGTAAACGGTTAACATACGATTGAAGCTTGGATGCTGTTACATCTTTGCAGTGTCATCAAAAACAATAGATGGCAATAACTATTTTTTTTAACCCATACAAACTAATTTATTATGAGCAATCTAAGCAACAGAGTACAGTTAATCGGACACCTAGGACAGGATCCAGAAATCGTAAATTTAAACGATGATAAAAAACTTGTGAGGTTATCACTTGCCACCTCAGACCGTTATACCAACAAGCTAGGTGAGAAGGTGACCGACACACAATGGCATCGTATCGTAGCGTTTAACGGTACAGCAAACATCATTTCTGAGTATGTAAAGAAAGGAAGCAAAATAGGTGTAGAAGGAAAGCTAGTTACTAGACAATGGGAAGACAAGGACGGTAAGAAACAATTCACCACAGAAGTTGTTTGTGATCAAGTATTAATGCTAGATCCTAAGGCTTAATTACCGGAAATTGCGCTAACGCATTATCAGCAGCTGATAGCGTTAAATCAAGACTATAAATATAGAAAGCTTATTGGTTCCAATTTTATATGGACCCAATAAGCTTTCTTTTTTTAATAAATTCAATCCACATTTAATGAAGTGATTCAGGTATGTATTACTTCAGAGCAATATTTCTACCCGATAGGCTTGTGGAAATAAATTCAGTGTCAGTTGTACTTCTTTACTTATTAAATTGCCAAGCCATTCAACAATACAGCGATGGAATAACTGGTAAGTTCATTATCGCTCCACTGATTCAACAAGAATCTAATTTATTTACGACTCCCTGCAAAAAACAGAATAACAAGCAAACAAAATAAATACCTACTGAATTAAAAGCCTTACTTAAATACCTCTTACAAATTCACTGTACAAATCATTGAATTGGTAGCCTTCTGTAAATCGTTTTTTACTTAGCTTGTCGAATTCTACTAAAGACCAAAGAATAAATTCTTTCATAAAATTACGATCTTCCTTACTTGTCTGTGGTTGGTATTTCTGAACTAAATCTTCCAAGGGTTCTATTTGATCGATCAACACTTGATAATCGCTATCATTCAACTCGTCTAATAATTCTAAACCTTCATTGTTGAAAAACCACTCGATCAATTTATCGTAAGGGGTATCTTCATTTTCTTTTACCAGTTTCTTAATCTCTGGAAAATACAGTGGAAACAATGTTTTAGTCGCTGCTCCTATCAACTCGTTTGCCACAAAAGCAGCACCCTCTTGCTCTCCTTCATACACCAACTCAATCTTTCCTGTAATAGAAGGAATAACTCCTGTAAAATCAGAAAAACGTATTGTTGTTTTATCGTCTCCATTCATTAAGGAGCGACGCTCTGCTGTACTCAATAAATTTTCAAAAGCCGTGATACTCATACGAGCACTTACACCACTTTTTTCATCCACATATTCACTATCTCTTGCACAAAAACTAATTTGTTCTAATAAGTCTTTAGCTAGTTCTGGCACATAAACAGCCTCAGCAGTACGCAAGTCGTTCTTAGCCTCTTGTTGAGTGATCGTTTTCGCGATTTCAATATTTTCAGGATAATGGGTCAAAATTTGAGATCCTATCCTGTCTTTTAACGGTGTTACAATACTACCACGGTTGGTATAATCTTCTGGATTTGCTGTAAAGACAAATTGCATATCTAAGGATAAACGCAATTTGAATCCGCGTATTTGTATGTCCCCTTCTTGCAGAATATTAAAAAGCGCTACCTGTATACGAGCTTGTAAATCTGGCAGCTCATTAATAACAAAAATACATCGGTTAGCACGAGGTATCATACCGTAATGAATCACGCGATCATCAGCATAACTCAATTTTAAGTTGGCCGCTTTTATAGGATCTATATCTCCTATTAAATCTGCAACAGTCACATCTGGTGTAGCTAGTTTTTCATAAAACCTATCGTCTCTATGCAACCAAGAAATAGGGGTGTCATCTCCATGTTCTTCAATCAGCTGCTTTGCTGTTCTTGAAAGTGGCTCTAAGGGATCATCATGAATCTCACTTTGTGTCACGTAAGGAATATACTCATCTAGTAATCCCGTCATAAGCCTTGCCAGTCGTGTCTTTGCTTGACCTCGCAATCCTAATAAATTGATGTTGTGACGGGATAAGATCGCACGTTCCAGTTCTGGAATAACCGTGTTGTCATAACCGTGAATTCCTGAAAAAGAGTTCACATCATTTTTAATGTTGTGAATCAGGTTATCTCTTAATTCTTCTTTTATCGACTTAGATTTCCATCCCGATTTTTTGAGTTGGCCTAATGTATTTATTTTATTGTGATCCATAATTGTTCTCCTAGAGGTTTACAAATTACAACCCATGGCCTACTCTGGCAATCATTAAAGAGATATTTAACAAAAGTGTTTCCCAACCCATGTTCTTCATTCCAACAAGCTTTTTTTTAATCTCGCTTTCGCGAAAGCGGAACACTTTTATTCATCCAACACTCGCAGATTTATTATTTCAGTTTTCAAGTTAGTATAAGGTTGAATTGCTTGATCGTTAAAAAACCTTGAAAGGGTTTTAACTTTTTATTTTCGAATGAAATATTGAGCATTGCGCAAGCTCATTGGTATCATACCATTGGATCAGGTATTTTTTTCTTCCATTTCAATTTCTTCTAACTGATGTACTTCCAGAGTCCTTTTTTATTCTGCAGAAAAGTCAAGACTCGTTTTACTCCAACATGTTCTGGCCTTTCAATTTTGACATCTTTGGCAAGTAATTTCTGAGCCGCTTCTCTAGCTAGGGCAAGGATCTGGTTGTCTTTAACAATATCGGCAAGTCGTAAATCCATCACCCCACTTTGTTGCGTTCCCATCAAATCTCCTGGACCACGCAATTTTAAATCTACCTCAGCGATTTGAAATCCGTCAGTTGTGGCCACCATGGTTTGTAGTCTGGTTTTAGAATCGCTACTCAATTTGTGGCCCGTCATTAGAATACAATAACTCTGGTCTGCTCCACGCCCTACTCTACCGCGCAATTGGTGCAATTGAGAAAGCCCAAAACGCTCAGCACTCTCAATGATCATCACACTGGCATTAGGCACATTGACCCCTACTTCTATGACGGTGGTTGCCACCATAATTTGTGTTTCCCCTTTTACAAAGCGATTCATCTCGTAGTCTTTATCTTCTGGCTTCATACGACCGTGAAGAATACTTACTTTATATTGAGGCAAAGGAAACTCCCTAACGATGCTCTCATAACCATCCTGAAGATCCTTATAATCCAAAGTTTCTGATTCTTCTATCAGCGGGTACACCATGTATATTTGACGTCCAAGAGCTATTTCATCTCTGATAAAAGCAAAAACAGCCAATCTATTTTTATCAAATCGATGCACCGTTTTGATCTCTTTACGACCTGGCGGTAACTCGTCAATGACCGATATATCTAAGTCTCCATATAAACTCATGGCCAGCGTTCTAGGAATAGGTGTTGCTGTCATGACAAGTACATGAGGTGGCAGGTCATTTTTCTTCCATAGTTTGGCTCTTTGTGCCACGCCAAAACGGTGTTGCTCATCAACGATAGCAACCCCTATATTTTTAAACTTTACTTTATCCTCTATGAGCGCGTGCGTGCCTATCAAGATATCTAGACTGCCATCTTCCAGCGCTTCATGAATCACCCGGCGATTTTTAGTTTTTACAGATCCTGTTAAAATGGATACCGTAATTCCTGTTCCTTCCAGCAATTCTGAAATGCCGCTGTAATGTTGCTGAGCAAGTATTTCTGTAGGTGCCATAATACAAGCTTGGAAGCCATTATCAAGAGCTAGTAAAGCAGTGAGTACCGCAACAATGGTTTTTCCCGAGCCTACATCTCCTTGGAGCAATCGATTCATATGAGCCCCAGTTGCCATATCGGCACGTATTTCTTTTACGACTCGTTTTTGAGCTCCAGTGAGCTCAAAAGGCAAGTGATTCTTATAAAAATTAGTGAATTTATCGCCTACATGGTCAAAGACGTATCCTTTAATTTTGGTTTTTCTAATTCGGTTTTGAAGCAGCAATTCCATCTGTATAAAGAAGAGCTCTTCAAACTTTAATCTATAGATAGCCTGCTGCAGCAGCTCTGGAGTGCTTGGAAAGTGAGCATTGAGCATGGCTTCATTTTTACCTATGAGTTTATAATGTACCTGCATATCGTCTGGCAAGGTTTCTACAAAAGCACCGTTGATTTCACTAAAAAGCTTTCGCATGCATTTAACGATATAGGTGTTGGTAATCTTGCGTTTAGCAAGCATTTCTGTACTTGGATAAACTGGGGTCATCGCACTTTGTTTGCGTGACTTATGTTCTGCCAGTAATTCTAAATCCGGATGTGCAATATTATATTGAGAACCATAACGAGCTACTTTACCAAAAGCCACATAAGGCTCGTTGATCTTTAAACTGTCTCTAAAATGTTTCTGACTGCGGAACCATACCAGTTCCATTCTTCCGGTCTCGTCTGCAAAAGTGGCTACCAGTCGTTCTGATTTTCCTGCTCCTGCGGTTTTGATGTTTAGGATTTTACCTAAAATCTGTACTTGGGCACTATCGGGAACCAGCTGGTTGATTTTATAGTACTTGGTTTTATCAATATATCGATTGGGAAATAAATTTGCTAAATCACCATAAGTGTGTATATGCAATTCACTGCGCAACAACTTAGCTCTTTCTGGACCGATGCCAGCGAGATAATCTATAGGAGTAGAAAGAAAGTTAAGTGGCAAGTGCTAATTATTTCTAGTGCGTATTCAAAGGTAATTGAAAGATGTTTTAAATCCCAATTTGATAAATTAGCAAATGATTAAATCATTAAAACCAAATACCCGTCTGAGCGACAGTCCAAGACGTGAATCTATAAAAGGAGGTCGTGCTAGGTAAAAAGGTTTCGACTGTCGCTCAACCAAACATTTTTCTTATTCAACAAACGTAACCGTGCCAGTCTGAGCGAGAGTCGAAGACGTAAATCTATAAAAGGAGAGCATGCTAGGCAAAAAGGTTTCGACTATCGCTAAACCAAACATTTTTCTTATTCAACAGGCTTAACCTTGCCAGTCTGAGCGACAGTCGAAGACGTGAATCTATAAAAGGAGGTCGTGCTAGGCAAAAAGGTTTTGACTGTCGCTCAACCAAATATTTTTCTTATTCAACAGGCTTAACCTTGCCAGTCTGAGCGACAGTCGAAGACGTGAATCTATAAAAGGAGGTCGTGCTAGGCAAAAAGGTTTTGACTATCGCTCAACCAAACATTTTTTTATTCAACAGGCTTAACCTTGCCAGTCCGAGCGAAAGTCGAAGACGTGAATCTGTCTGAACATTCCTTTCATCAAAAAGCCTAGACATGATGAAGTCAAGTCTAGGCTTCTGTTAAAACCATTCGATTTATTTTTTTAGCCTCTGCGTCTTTCTAGAAGAATCATCATCATAAGACCTAACATTACTCGTTCTTTATCGTCTTCATCGATATCAGCAACCTTGGTCAATTCAAATTCTTTACCAAAGAAAGAAGGCATCTTTTTGAGCTTTACTGCGATCTGACCAGCTTTATTGGTTATATTATAAGTAGGATTGAACAAATAACCAGTGAATGCGCCTATAATAGGTATCCCTCCTAATAGAGAGTCTGCTATGCGCACCCAAGCATTCTCTTCTTGTACTTTGTATTGCGGCTGGTCGTTTTGATTTACAATATCATACTCTGCCTTCCACATACTGCGCCAGCCTTTACGAGCAATCTTTCCTATCTCCGTATTATTTTGGTCATACATCGAGTATGCAGCACTAAAATCCAGCCACTTGTTTGCAGCAATAGTAAACAAAATCTTTGTTTTACTCTCATCGCTATAAACGTTAATGGCCTCTTTAAGCTTGAACATTTTTTGCTTTACGTAGGCGATGGTTTGCCCTGAAGCGTTTTTTGCAGTAAAATCATTACTAAGCGTCGTGATTTTAAAAGAAAAGGTAATGGGGTATTGTAGGTTATTCATATGATGATAGTTGAGTATATAAATGTAATAAAACTTAAATAAATATTTTAACCAGTAATGTGATAACCACCATCTACATGTCTTATTTCACCTGTTATTCTACTTTCTGGTCTGAAGAGGTGACAAATTTCGTATGCCAGATCCATAGGCACTGCATTTCCTAGAGGGCTCATTTTATTTGACGTAGCTACATCTTCTATTTTTAAAGTGGCATTACCAGCTTTGCTACCCATATAGGGAGAAAACCGAATAGCGTTCACACGTATACCGTGTTTGCGACCTAGTTCATCTGCCAGTTCTACGGTAATACGTTCCAGAGCAGCTTTTGCAATACTTATATTTCTATAAGGGTGGAATGTTACTTTTGCGGCAGCTATATAACTCAAAGAACAAATGGAGGCACCATCTTGCAAAACACCATGCTTTAGCAAATAATGGGATACTCGTATTAAAGAATAGGCACTCACGTTCATGGTATCACAAAACTCATCTTTTGTAACCTCAATAAGTGGCTTAACTTCCTTATTGCGTATGGTCTTATCCATAGCTATGGCATGTAGGAAACCGTCCAGCTTAATACCTTTTTGAGCCAAGTCTTTTGCAAAATGTTCTATGTTTTCATCTATAGTCACATCTAAGATTTCTACCATAGCATCGCCTAAAAACTCATGAACAGAGCGTTTAAAATCCTCAAAATTCTGATTTAGAAAAGCTTTTGCTTTATCTGATAAGTTATGGTGAAATGGACTTACACCTAGACCAGTGCAAACTACTTTACCGCCATTTTTTATAATTTCTTTTGCAGCGTACATGGCAAGTGAATGCTCATCTGCGATACCGGTAATTAAAAAAGTTTTATTTGTAAACATTTGTATGTCATTTTAGTTCTTATCTATTCTAGGTATCCTGTTGAATTTGTTTCTGTTTTCGCTTTCGCGAAAGCGTTCCCTACATCTAATCAACAACTCACGCTCTATGATTCAACACAACAATTAGTCGGTTGTTGAACAATAAAAAACTACCATTTATAAAGTGCCGTTCCCCAAGTCCAGCCAGCACCTACAGCGGCAAACAAAACCAGATCCCCTTCTTTAAGCAGGTTTTTCTTGACTGTTTCATCCAGCATCATCGGTATGGTACCTCCAGAGGTGTTGGCATAACGATCCATGTTAGTCATTACTTTCTCCCAAGGTAAAGAGATGCGATTTGCAACCTCTTCCAGTATTCTTACACTGGGTTGATGGGGTATGAGGTAGTTCACCTCATCTATAGAAACCTTATTTTTGGAGAGTAACTTTTTTATGGATTCTGGAACTACTTTTATGGCAGTTTGAAAAACAGCGGGCCCATCCATTTGAAAATACTGAAGACCTTTTTTAAGAGTTTCCTCAGAGGTAGGTAACAGAGATCCTCCAGCTGGTATATTCCAACTGTCTTTACCACGGCCATCTGTGTGCAATAGAAAATCTATAAAACCTTTATCTTCATGGGTGTGAGAGATCACCATGGCTCCAGCACCATCGCCAAAAAACACGGCATCTCTGCGATTCCAATCGGTAATATTTGAAAAGGTATCGGCACCTATGACCAGTACATTTTTATACATTCCAGACTTAATAAATTGTACCGCTGTTGTCGTTGCAAACAAAGCTCCCGAGCAAACGGCTGATATATCAAAGGCAACAGCGTTATAAGCTTCTATTTTTTCTTGTACAAAACAGGCACAAGAAGGAGCAAGCCTGTCTGGAGTTGCTGTAGCTAGAATGATTAGGTCAATATCTTGCGGAGTTAAGCCTGCGCTTTTAATGGCTTCTTTTCCAGCCATAGCAGCAAGGTCACTTGTGGTTTCTCCTGTAGAAATGCGTCGTTCTTTAATTCCTAAGTTTTTTTGTATCCAAGCATCGGTTGATCCTACAGATTCAAAAAAATCGTTTTTTACGACATTCTCCGGAGCATAAGATCCGGTTCCTTTAATATATGCATTATCCATAGGTTAGTATAAGCCTATAAAAATGTGCTTTTTTATTAAAATAAAACAGTAATTTTAATGAAAATTTTAAATAATTGCACGATTGTTAGTCAACAACAATATAAAATGATAATACGATAAAATTAAGCTTGTGGAATATGAAATTCTTAAGGAAGAAAGAAAGCTTTTTAGAGCTGTTCTATCCCACCACATCCAACTTAGCAAAACGCAACAACAGCTTTTTTAATCCGCCTACGTTAAAATTTATTTCGGCTTTTTTCTCGCCGCCTATTCCTTCCAGATTAACAACTGTTCCCCTACCAAAACGAGCGTGTTCCACAATCATTCCAGATTGCAAATCACCTTCAAAGCCTGCTGGTGCACTAGAATCACTTGTCGCACGACTCACAGGACGCATCTTTCTCAACTTCTTGATTTGTTCTTCATTAGGCTGGCTCACGCTAGGTGGTGTTCCATTCTTAGGTTTGGACTGACGCAGTTTAGATTTATCTGGCTCGTCCCACAAATCGTTACTCATTAAAGGTTTGTAACGGTAATCATCTGGCGGAGTGGTGTATTCTACATACTGATCGTCTATTTCAGTAATAAAACGACTCGGCTCTGCATCTACTAATTTACCCCATCGGTAACGGCTTAATGTGTAAGTTAAATAAGCCTGATGCTCAGCCCTGGTTAGTGCCACATAAAAAAGACGGCGTTCTTCTTCCAGGTCTTCACGGGTATTCATCGCCATCCCACTAGGGAATAGGTCTTCTTCCATTCCAACGATGTACAAGTATGGAAATTCAAGACCTTTAGACAAATGAATGGTCATTAAAGAAACGCGATCATCATCTCCTGTATCATTATCGAGATCTGTAGCAAGGGCTACATCTTCTAGGAATTCAGAAAGTGCGCCACGAGCATCTGCTACTTCTTTTTGGCCTTCGACAAAATCACGCATACCGTTGAGCAATTCCTCCATATTTTCTATACGGGAAATTCCTTCTTGAGTTCCATCTTTTTTGAGTTCTGTGATCAAGGCACTTTTCTTTAAAACGTATTCTGTAAGTTCAAATACATTTTGAGTTTCATCCAGTGCTTGAAAACTCTTGATCATAGTGGCAAAGTTCTTTAACTTTGTTTTGGTGGCACTGTTGATCCCTATATCTAATCGATCGATATTATCGATCACTTCAAATAGAGTGCGATCGTATTGCTTTGCAGCAACGATCAATTTGTCCATAGTTGTAGCTCCTATTCCACGAGCTGGATAATTGATCACGCGTTTGAGCGCTTCTTCATCTTTAGAATTGACAACGAGACGCAAGTAAGAAAGCACATCTTTTACTTCTTTACGCTGGTAAAAACTCAAGCCACCATAGATACGGTAAGGAATATCACGTTTACGTAAGGCATCTTCCATCGCACGAGATTGTGCGTTTGTTCTGTAAAGAATGGCAAATTTCCCATTATCCAGCTGGTGATTCATCTTATTTTCAAAAATAGAACCTGCTACATAACGTCCTTCTTCAGAATCGCTCATCAATCGATGGACGATTATTTTAGGACCGTCTTCATTTGCCGTCCATACGACTTTATCGAGTTTGGTTTTATTGTGTTCTATAATAGAGTTTGCCGCTTCTACAATGTTTTTAGTAGAGCGGTAATTTTGCTCTAATCTATAGGCTTTTACATCATCATAATCCCGTTGGAAATTCAGGATGTTATTGATATTTGCTCCTCTAAAGGCATATATAGACTGTGCATCATCTCCTACCACACATATATTCTGGAATTTATCCGACAATGCCTTTACGATCAAATACTGGGAGTGGTTGGTATCTTGGTACTCATCTACGAGTATGTATTGAAATCTGTTTTGGTATTTTGCAAGTACATCTGGAAAACGGTTGATCAACTCATTTGTTTTCAATAAGAGGTCGTCAAAATCCATCGCTCCGGCCTTAAAACATCGCTCTACATATTCTTTATAAATTTCACCAAAACGCGGTCGGCGCGCCATCGCATCTGCCTCTTGTAAGTCGGCATCATTATAGTAGGCTCGCACCGTGATCAAACTGTTTTTTAAAGAAGAGATACGCGAGAAAATCTGTTTGTATTTATAGACATCTTTATCCAGTCCCATTTCTTTGATTATCGCACTGGTAAGGCGTTGAGAATCTTGCGCATCGTAAATTGTAAAATTAGAAGGGTACCCTAATTTGTCTGCTTCTACACGCAATAAACGAGCAAAAACCGAGTGAAAAGTACCCATCCATAGGTTTTTTGCCTCACTTGCACCGACGATCTCGCCAATACGTTTTTTCATTTCTTTTGCCGCTTTATTGGTAAACGTAAGCGACAGAATATTGAAGGGATCTACACCTTGTTGCATCAAATAAGCGATACGTATGGTCAGCACACGCGTCTTTCCTGACCCTGCGCCAGCAATGATGATCATAGGACCTTCTTTTTGTAAAACAGGTTCTTTTTGGGCGTCGTTAAGCTGGGAAATATGATCTTGCACTGGTCTTCTTTTTGTAGACTATAAAGATACGGTTTGTGAGGTTCTCGCTTTCGCGAAAGCGGAACATTTACAAGTGTTTTTTCAACAATTAATTATTGAAAATAGATATCATTAGCCTCTCAAAATTTTTCTTTACCTGTTTAGAGTTGATAAAATGAATAGGAGCATCAAAAGTCCTCAGCTAACTTTTTTTTCCGAGCTATTGATAAGCCTATTTTTAATTGATGTCGTAAAATTGAATCTTAAAATTGCAGTCGATAGAAAATAACCCCTTATTTTTGATCTTTACCTATCACTAAAATTAGACTATGCAAGACAGTATTTTTTCTTTGTTTCAAACTTTATTACCAACCTTTATTGTAGCGGTAATTGCCTATTATTTTCTCTCTTCTTTTATGAAAAACGAAGAACGTAGAAGAAGGTTTATCACGGTAAGAGAGTCTCAAGCAAAAACACTTCCTACTCGTATGGCTGCTTATGAACGATTGGTTCTTTTTCTGGAGCGAATAAAACCAGCCAGTCTAGTGGTCAGAACAAAATCTGGCAATATGACTAAAGCAGATTATGAGCAAACGCTAATAGCAGCGATAGAGCAAGAGTTTGAGCACAATATTGCGCAACAAGTCTACGTCAGTGAAGAGTGCTGGAATATCATACGCGCTGTAAAAAACACTACGATTCAAAAAATACGTCAAGTCTCCATGTCAGAAAAAGTGTCTACCGCAGACGGATTGCGTGAAGCTATTCTGAATGACTTGATGGACAAACGCGCTCCTAGCGCTACCGCTATCAGCTTTTTAAAAGCTGAAGTGAATGATTTGTTTTAAGGTTTAAAAAAGAATCAAGAAAACAGAAACAGTTTCCAGACAAATTTGGCAATAAATCCTATACCTATTTTAAAGGCTTTCAGGTAAATTTTCCGGGATAACAGATTGGGTAATTAAAAAAATATTGACTTAGAACAAGCAAGCCCCATTGTCCTGCGGACATTTCCCAAAAGGGGAAAGTTTATAAAACACCTATTTTAACTCTTTTGAGTTTTCTAAAAAAGATAATGAAAACGAGTGTCTTCCTCACTGTTAACTGAGACTGCAAACTGTTACTGTGATAAGACTCTGCCTGTGATTAAAAACTAATCCTTCAAACCTAAAACTCGCTTTAATCGCTCCTGACTCTTTGTATCAAAATTGCCCAAAGATTGATCAATGAAGAATTGACCATTTTCTTTTTTGTATTGAGCCTTTAAAATACCTCGTGCATTTTCATAAAATCGCCATACATGATGCAAGCTGGCATTCATAAGGTCGGTGTAATTTTGCTGACTCATCGCATCGAGATTGATCAAGTAATCAAAAGATGCTGTTCTAGTTTCTGTGCTATATTCTGAACCTGTATAAGCCTGTAAGCGAACTAAAAAAGGCAATAATTCTTCATTAGTATAGCCTGCAGAATTGAGTGCCAATACGATCCATGCCATGTCCAAGCTAGAATTCATTTCCTCCCATTGTGCTTTTGCGCTTTCTAAAACGGCTCTTTTATCGCTGGCATCATTCCACAATAAAAACAATACTGATTCTCTAGTTATATAAGAGGCATCATTAAGCATACTGGTAATCAATTCCCGATTCTTATTGTTTAAAGTTGGCGTGCTTAAAACAATAAGCTGGTTTACTTCTACATCGTTCAATGCAGCTGCTTGCTGCAACAGTTCGTATTTCTTGTCATTATCATGAATGCTCAATTGAGCCACCATTTCTTTTACCAATACCATCTCAACAGGTTTTTGAAGTGTCTCTTTATACGAGTTATAAGACTCTTCAAAAGTAGAAATACGTCTTGCTGCCAGTTGAAGGTATTGTTCCATCACAGACTGTTTCCTAAGTATTCTTAATGCTTCGGCAGTAGGGAAGACTTCTGAAGTCAACCAAGTAGCTTTAAAATCAGTTAAGTCTTTTTCACTGACCTCAGCCACTACATCTAGAAAACTAGCTGTCGTAACATTTTGATACTTGTTTCTTAAAAGGTATTTGGTGACGCTTTCGCGAAAGCTGAACGCTCCAACCTCATCTTTCAACGCATGTAAAGCCCAGGCTCCATGTTGGTAAAAGGTAAGTGAATTTGCCTTTGCATCGAGAAGTGAAGTGCTATTTCCTTTAGAACTTTGCTCATTCAAAGCCTCTGCATATTCAAATAATTGTGCTTGGAAATAGGAGTTTCCGTATAAGTTTTGCTCTGCTAGTAATGCGTAATAACTGGCAAAGCCTTCGTGCAACCAGTGGTGTTTTGCTTCTGTTTCTGTTACCAGATCACCAAACCATTGATGTGCCAGTTCGTGTGCGTTTACATTTACATAACTGCGATCGTTTGCACCTAACTCATCTGTAAAAAATTCGTCATTAAAGATGGTCATTCCAGTATTTTCCATACCTGAATACAAGAAATCTTTTACGGGAACTTGCTTGTAATTTTGCCATGGATAAGCAACTCCTATCTCTCCCTCTAAGAAATCAAAGATCTCTTTAGAATGTTGATAGGTAGGTGCTACTTTTTTCTCATCTTCCTGATAATAGTAATATTCTAAAGGCACACCAGAAACGCTGCTGTCTCTTTTTACTTGATAATCTCCTGCAGCAAGAGCAACGAGATAACTGGACATGGGTTTTTCCATGTTGTAGTTCCATATCATTTGATCAGCGGCAGGTTGTACTTCTGTAAGTTTGCCATTTGCAATCACCCGTTTTGACCCTGGGGCGGTGATCTGAAAACTCCAAATCATTTTATCGTTCATATCATCGATACTCGGCAGCCAGTTGCTGGTGTACTTTCCTTGTCCTTGGGTCCAGACTTGATCCCATATCCGATCATTATCTTCGTCTATATGGTACATGGCCTTAGATGGATAGCTGGTAAACCTAATTTTAAGTTGCCGGTTATCGCTTGCGCGAAAAGGAGCTTCCACAACTAACTTCTCGCCGTCATAAATAGCTTTTACCTCTTTATTATCGAGAAAAGCCTGGTAAGCCACTAGATTTTTTGCATCTATAAAAATAGAAGAAGCGTCTTTGAGAATAGTTAAATCAAAAAGAATTTCTCCTTTTACTTCGTTAGATGATTCATCTAACAAAATGACCACCATAGCCTTTTGAAAATCAACCAGTTCTAGCTGGCTAGATGTATTTTGAGATTGCGATAAAAACGTGACAAACAAAGCAATAATTGTGATCCATTTCATAGATGCGAAAAATACAAAAGATGTAGCTCAATTAACTGGTTACTTCTTATGCTTAACTTTTATTAACCTTGTAGTGTATTTTAAACTAGAGCAATGATTGTTTTGTGTTATTCAAAACTCTTTTTAATTTGCTCCATCTTTTGCATAAGTTCCCGTCTTCGACTATCGCTCAGACTGGCATCGTTAAGTTTGTTGAATAAGAAAAATGTTTGGTTGAGCGACAGTCGAAACCTTTGTGCCTAGCACAATCTCCTTTTATAAGTTTACGTCTTCGACTGTCGCTCAGACTGGCACCTGTAACATTTATGCACTCTTCACTAAGTTTTCTATTTCAACTTTTCACAAAAGGCAGTCTATTCAAAGGCAAGAAACCTTTATTTTCGTATTCTAAATAAGATTGAACTTTGTACGAAAAAAACTTTCCTCATAAAAGATTTGGCCTTACCCTAGAATTTCTAGAGAAACACATTCCTAAAACAGATACTGTCATGGATTTAGGAGTGGAAAATCCGTTTACACTTATTATGAAAGATGCTGGATATCAAGTTTCTAATACAGGTGGAGAAGATCTAGATGATGACACCTCATCTATAGAAAGTTTTAAAGGTGAAGTGGTCACTGCTTTTGAGATTTTTGAACATTTAGTTTCCCCTTACACCTCAGTGAAAGCGATTCCGTGTAACAAATGTGTGATTAGTGTTCCTTTAAAGCTTTGGTTTTCCAATGCGTATCGCAATAAAAACGATATCAGAGACCAACACTATCATGAATTTGAACCTTGGCAACTGGATTATGTGCTTGAAAAAGCAGGTTGGAAAGTCGTCGATCGCATCAAATTCACAAATCCTGTAAAGAAATTTGGAATCCGTCCACTTCTTAGAAAATTTACGGATCGATATTATGTGGTGTATTGTGAAAAGGCAAATCCTTCCTAAATTTTGAAAATAGCCATCATCATACCAGCTCATAACGAAGAGCAATTTATACACTTGACACTGGACAGCCTGGTGCAACAATCGCTGGCAGTTACTCAAATAGTCGTGGTAGATGACAACTCAACCGACCGTACTTTTGAAATCGCCAGCTCCTACTCGACTTCATTACCTATCAAAGTAGTGCAAACCTTATCCAGTGCAGAGAATGTTCCTGGCTCTAAAGTTATACATGCCTTTAACTATGGACTGGCTCAAATAGATCTAGCAGGTTTTGACATCATTTGTAAGTACGATGCCGACTTAATTTTTCCTTCTGATTATTTGGAACAGGTAGTAGATCACTTTGACGCCCGACCTCTCGGCGAACAGGAAAGCGATCGCATAGGAATGGTTGCTGGACATTGCAGTATCCTTAAGGAAGGTCAATGGGAAATTGAAAACCAAAACAATCCAGATCATATCAGAGGAGCTCTTAAAGCCTACAGACGCGAATGTTTTGAACAAATAGGCGGGCTTCAAGCCAGTATAGGTTGGGATACGATTGACGAAATGCTGGCGCGATTTTACGGCTGGCAAGTGATTACTATTCCCGAATTGTATGTAAAACACTTAAAACCTACTGGTGCTGCTTATAACTCTAGATCCAAATACTTGCAAGGAGAAGCTTTTTATAAAATGCGTTATGGTAAGTTACTTACCTTAATAACTGCCTTAAAAATGGCCTGGAGTAAAAAGCAATTCCAATTGATACCTGACTACTTAAAAGGTTATCAACTGGCACAAAAAAAGAACCTTGCTCCTCTGGTAACAGAAGAACAAGGTCGTTTTATTAGAAAGTACCGCTGGAAGGGTATCAAATCAAAATTGGGACTTTAGAAGTTAAATGCCAAACCAAAACTCATCGTAAACTGATTGTAAATATCTTCAGCTGGAGTTAGGTTTTCCGTTTTATATTTTGCTAGTGGAAAAGCTGCTTCTGTATACACACCAAAACCATCTGTAAAGAAATACCTTGCGCCTAGGTGCCCACCAAAGTTTTTAGTGCTAAAAGCAAGTCCAGGATAGAAGTCAAACATAGGGTCGATATTCAAAACATTACCTATGTTGGCATTGAAACGCAATTTTACAGCAGCTCTTTCATCAAAGTCAGCATCTATAGTATCGTCCAAACTTAGTGCATAATTCAAGCCTAGACCCATAGAAAAGTTTTCTGCTATTCCAAAATCGTAAGTTCCTTGAATTCCATTAGCCAAACTCTGAAAGTCAGCTCCTATTTGTACTTTTTGATCTCCTTTACCCTTAAATATTTGAGCATTTGCCGTTACAACAGCTACAAGAGCTGCGATAAGTAGTATTTTTTTCATCTTATTCCTTTAATTTTCTATTACAAATATAGGATTATCAGTTGAAATCGCTATGATTTAATTAATACTTCGTTTATGGGATTTCCAGTCGCTCCGTTAGGAAAGCTAATTTTTAGTAGGCTAGAAATGGTAGGAGCAATGTCTATAATTTCTGTGCGCTTGCTACTCGACCCTTGCTTAATTCCGTTTCCATAAAACAACAAAGGTACATGAGTGTCATAACTCTGAGAGCTTCCGTGAGTAGAGCCTGTTTTAGAATAAGAAATCACCGCTGGCTCTAACACATAAATCACATCCCCACTGCGTTTTTGATGAAACCCATTCTGAATGAGTTTACCGGTTCCGTCCTGCATAACTCCAGAAACAAGTGCTTTTCTCGTAAACACTTTATCTATATGTTTATAATCTATTATGGTGCTAGCAATAAAGTTTTCTAGGTCAATGGCATTGATGTTGTTCTTTATCAGATTTGCTTTATTAAAGAAAATCTGATCATTATAAATATTGGAGATCAAATCCTCAGAGCCATATTTTTCTATCAGAGCTTTATTGAGTTTGTCTCTAAAATCTGATCTATCAAAATATCCAGCATTGATATTCCTGCTTTGTAAATAAGCTGGATTATTTACCGCACCATGGTCTGCTGTTAAGAAAAGGCTGTAGTTTCCTTTTCCCACTTCTTGATCTAATGCCTTTAAAAAACGTGCTATATCTTGGTCTAATCTTAAATAAGTATCTTCTATCTCCACAGAGTTCACCCCGTATTGATGCCCTATATAGTCCGTGCTAGAAAAACTTACTGCTAGAAAGTCTGTAATGGCATCCTTTCCCATTTCTTCCTTCTTCAAAGCTTGGATGGCAAAATCTGCTACGATACTATTACCATACGGAGTTGCTTTTATAAGACTGTAATTCCCATTTTCACCTCTTAAGCTCTTTAAGTCGTAAGGAAAAACAGCCGTTTCTTTTCCTATTGGAGCTTTTTCAAAGTCATTGAGATCTGATCCACTTGCCGTGTAAGTTTCTATGGGATATAACGTATTCCAAGTTTTTAAATACGCATCTGCATTTTTTGAAGCATTAAAGTCTGTCACCCATTGTGGTAATTGCTCCATATAAAAGCTGCTGGAAATA
This sequence comes from Nonlabens sp. MB-3u-79, assembly GCF_002831625.1. NCBI lineage: Bacteria > Pseudomonadati > Bacteroidota > Flavobacteriia > Flavobacteriales > Flavobacteriaceae > Nonlabens > Nonlabens sp. MB-3u-79. The sequence continues at coordinate 3,125,986 of NZ_CP025116.1, forward strand.
AAATTTCCTCGATCGCTTCCTTCAAACCAGTAAGCAGCATCTGCAGCATGTCCAGCGGATAAAATCGCCCCGCGATCTTTAATAGAAATCCCTATTACCTTTGCTCTTCCTTGGGTTTGCAGCTCTAACTGGTCGGTCATGGTGGTGGTTAACATTCTGCGTGGTGACATTTTACCTATATCACTCGCTGTCCCTACTCCTGTAACCTGATCATCATCGGCATTGTAAATGACTTTATCCTCAAATTTATCGTACCAATTGTTTCCTATAATACCGTGATTCATAGGCGATGTTCCTGTATAAATAGACGCGTGTCCAGGAGCTGTATAAGTAGGTACAAAATTATAATGATTGTTGGTAAGCTGATAGCCTTGCTTCATCAACCGTTTAAAACCGTCCTCACTATACCTATTGTAGAACCGGCTTAAATAATCATATCGCATTTGATCTACCACAATTCCTACCACCAGTTTGGGACCTCGCCCCTCTACATTAGAAGAGTTTAACGCAGTCTGTTGGGTAGAAGAATCTTTATGTTGATCTCGCTTTCGCGAAAGCGTGCTACAAGAAGTTACCAAGACAAAAGCAACTATTAGAAAAAGTGCATTTTTCATCAAAATTTATTTGTTGCAAAAGTAATCTTTGAAAAAAAGAACAAGTTTAAGAAAGCATTAAATTGTGAAGGATTTTTTTTATCTACTTTTGCCAACAATGAAATTTTTCAGACACATAGGTCGTTACACGATCATGCTTTTTAACGTTTTTAGGCAACCGACTAAAGCAATCGTTCTTAAAGAATTGATTCTTAAAGAAATAGACGATTTAATTATAGGATCCTTAGGCATTACCGCATTCATATCTTTATTTATGGGAGCGGTTGTTGCGTTACAGACTTCTTTGAACCTGGACAACCCTTTGATTCCTAAGTCCTTGATAGGTTTTGCCACCAGACAGTCCATTATTTTGGAATTTGCTCCCACGTTTATATCCGTAATTATGGCTGGTAAAGTAGGCTCTTATATCACCTCGAGCATAGGCTCAATGCGTGTTACAGAGCAAATAGATGCACTAGAGGTTATGGGTATCAATCCGCTTAATTATTTGATCTTTCCTAAGATTATCGCCTTACTTTTCTATCCTTTTTTGATTGCTATCATCATGTTTGTAGGTATAGGTGGTGGATATCTAGCAAGCGTCTATGGAAACTTGGTAAGCTCAGAAGACTTTATTGTGGGGTTACAGGATAATTTTATTCCGTGGCACATTGGTTATGCGTTTATAAAAACGATGGTTTTCGGTCTTATTCTCGCTACTATACCTAGTTATCACGGCTATTATATGGAAGGTGGTGCACTAGAAGTAGGGAAGGCAAGTACGACTAGTTTTGTATGGACTTGTGTTGCGATTATTATAGCCAATTATATTTTAACTCAATTACTGCTTAGCTAATGATACAGGTAAATGATTTACGAAAGAGCTTTGGCGGCGAGGAGGTTTTAAAGGGAATTACAGCAACCTTTGAAAAAGGGAAAACAAATATGATTATAGGAGCCAGTGGTTCTGGTAAATCTGTTTTTCTTAAAAATATGCTCGGCCTTTTTGAACCAGACGCAGGTGAGATTATTTATGATGGCGAGCCGCTTCATGAAATGGAAATAGAACGCAAAAGTGAATTGCGTAAGGAAATGGGAATGCTCTTCCAGCACAGTGCCCTTTTTGATTCCATGACCGTAGAGGAGAATGTCATGTTCCCATTGCGCATGTTTACCAAAATGAAACTTCAGGAACGATTGGAAAGAGCAGACGAAATCCTGGATCGAGTCAACCTGATAGGTCTCAATAAGAAAATGCCTAGTGAGATTTCTGGCGGACAACAAAAACGCGTTGCTCTTGCCAGAGCAGTAGTGAACAACCCAAGATTTCTTTTTTGTGACGAACCCAATTCTGGTCTTGACCCAAATACAGCTACTGTTATAGACAAACTTATCCAAGAAATTACCCATGAACGTGAAATTACTACGGTAATTATCTCTCATGATATGAATTCAGTAATGGAAATAGGAGAAACCATTGTATTCCTAAAAGACGGAAAACTGGCTTGGAAAGGAACTAACGAAGAGATTTTTAGAACCGATAACAAAGCGGTAACAGAGTTTGTCTACAGTTCCAATTTGTTTAAAAAAGTGCGTATTGCTCAGAATGAAGGCTTTTAAGCCTTATTACTTATTCTTAAATAATTACTTCTAGCTTAAAACAAGGATTTTACCTTATGATCAAATCGTTCTTCTTCTCAAAAAAAGATCGAAAATTTTATAGAAGACTTTTCAAAAACTGCTTTAACACGCAATGAAGAACGAATCTTTGAACGCCTAAAAGAAGAGAGCAGTCTATTATTCTCTCTAGAAACCACCTATTTACATACGGCAAACGACCAAAATTCTTCCACAAGACTTAAAGAGCAAACTAAAAAGATCAATAATACTATAGCCCAGCTATCAGATATTCAAATAGCCGAAGGTCAAAGACAAATGCACGTAGGTAGGAAAGCCATGGAATCTATTGATTTATTAACTCAATTGGAAATATGGATCATGATCATCCTAGGTGTTCTGATACAAGTTGTGATTCTTTACAGCCCAAAGAAGGAGAGTGAGAATTAGGGAAGTAACTTATTTTACAGAATCTGAAGCCACAGTAATTTTAGCCTTGACTTCATTAATTTTTATTTTATCAGATTGCAATCGGTAACGAAGCCAGTTGGCCATACGTGTTTTTACTTCTAAGCGGTTTTTAGCGGGTAAAGTACTATCGTTAAAAATGATATTATAAACAGCTGTGGTATCTGTCTTCTGTGTTATAAAATCCTTCTGTACTGATGCTGCATAGCTCATACTAGCTATTTGCGGATAATTCAATCGCACCTCTTCACTTAAAATATTAAAATCTTTGCTTTTCTCATGGAGACCCATCAATTGATCTTCCAGTGCTTTGATATGAATATCTTTATCTTGAATTAGTCGCAGCTTTTCAATCAACTCTTCTTGCACTATTTCTACACCTTCATTGGACGCCATTGTCATAGAACTACCTTGGTAGAAACGTACTGAACTTGATTTTAAGTACTTTGTTTGTTTAAATTTCTTACGCCATTCCTCTACAATAACCTCTGGCACTGGCACTCCTAACATGACTATGTCTAAAGTTTGAGTAGCCTTATCCCATTCATCATTAGGTCGCATACCCTCATACTGAACAATTTCTTTAACAAATGAGCTGGCAGCACTCTGCTTTACCTGATCTTGATACAATTGATAAAACAACCATACGGACGGCAATAAAACCAAAAACCCTATCAATGAAGCTAATCGAGAAACGCGCTTGCGCTTTGCTTGATTGGCATATTTCACCATAGGAAACTTGAGTAACTTACATACTAAAAAAGTAGCTAGAGCTATAAAAACAGCGTTGATACAAAACAAATACATCGCACCACCAAAGTAGGTCCACTGCCCAGTGGCAATCCCATAACCTGCAGTACATAATGGTGGCATTAAAGCCGTAGCTATAGCCACACCAGCAATAGCGTTAGAAATAGTTCCTTTTTTTGCCTTAGCCACTATGAGTGCCAGACCACCAAAAATAGCGATCAACACATCCAGAATCGTAGGATAGGTACGAGCAGCTAACTCATCTGTAATCTCTTTCATAGGTGAGATAAAAAAGTACAATGTGGCGGTGAGTAAGGAGAGTCCTACCATGACCCCAAGATTAATTAACGAGCGACGCAACATGGTCGCATCATTAATTGCTGTTCCTAGTCCCATACCTACAATTGGCCCCATAAGTGGTGAGATCAACATGGCTCCTATCACCACCGCAGTAGAGTCTGCATTTAATCCTATAGAAGCAACAAAAATGGAGAAAATAAGAATCCACGCATTATGACCTTGAAAAGAAATATCCTTCCTCACCGCTTCAATAGTCTCGTCACGGTCAGAGTCTTTCCTTATGTCTAATAAGTCATCCAAAAACGACATGATGTTTTCCCAAATACCGGTAATGCGTTGTTGATTTGTATCCAGATTATTGTCTGCTGAGGACTGCTGGCTTTGTGATTCTTGTGACTCCATTACCCTATTTCATTACCATATTTATCCATAGCTGCATTGCGTATTTCTTTAATTTCTTGTTCGGCAATTTTAGGAATAATCATCAATACATCGTCTTGATCTATAATGATATAATCTTCCATACCTTGTAAGATCACTTTTTTTCCGGCAGCTGTTCGCACCATATTCCCATGAGAATGGATAGAGGTAAGGCTGGCATTTATAACAGCATTTGCGTCTTCATTTTTATCGAGTTTGTCATAGAGAGATCCCCAAGTTCCTAGGTCGTTCCAAGAGAATCGCGCTGGCAGTACAAATACAGTATCGCTTTTTTCCATGATTGCATAATCCACCGATATGTTCTCGGCATTCGGATAGTTTTCTTTCAGCCACTGGGATTCTTTATTGGTATTAAAGGCAGCTAACCCATTATTAAATAATGAAGTTAATTGAGGTTGCGCTTTCGCGAAAGCGGATACCACACCGGCTACATTCCAAATAAAAATACCTGCATTCCATAAAAAGTTACCTGAAGCGATAAATTCCTGAGCCTTTTGTAAATCTGGTTTTTCTCTAAATTGAGACACCTTTTTTATTTGTTTTTCTTCCTTATTATATTCAATATACCCATAACCCGTATTAGGTGAAGTAGGTTGAATACCAAGGGTCATTAATGCGTGTGGATGCGCTGCACAGAAATCAAAAGCAGCAGCCAGATCTTCATTAAAAATATCCTCCTCGGCGATGTAATGATCGCTAGGAGCGACGATCATGCTGGCCTCAGGATTCATTTTTTGAATCTTTAAAGCTGCCAGTAAAATACAGGGCGCCGTATTGCGCATAGCAGGCTCTGCAACGATATTACTAAAGTCCATATTGGGAAGTTGTTCTTTTACAAGATCCACATAATCCTCGTTAGTAAGTACCAAAATTTGTCGGGGTGGTATTTGTTGCTTTAACCGGTCAAAGGTCATTTGTAACAAAGACTTACCCATTCCCAACATGTCGTGAAACTGCTTAGGAAAAGCTTGCTTGCTTACTGGCCAAAAACGAGATCCGACGCCACCGGCCATGATTACGGCATATTTATTATTGCTCATACTTTTAATACTTCTACTTGCGCATTGGGCTGAAAAAGGTACACCTTACCAGAGATAATCTCTACACAACGGTAGCGCTTGCGCAGCTTGTTTCCTTTTTGAAATTTTTTACCGCTAGGCCCTAAAAATATGCTGCCTTGCTGCAGTTCAAATATATAGCTTTTATCAGTTTCTGGGTCGTAAGATTTTAAAGCGACACTCATCATCGCATCTGTATCACTACTGGCTTTAGGACTTTTAAAATGACGCGCTAAAACAGGTAGCAAATCGTTAGGAAAAATATCTGGTCGCAAAAAGGGCAACATAAACTGTTGAAAAGTGTGCTTCCACTCTGCTCCGTGAGGTTTGATAAGACGACCATATTTTTGAAAGGCTACTAAATGGGCTATTTCATGGACAAGAGTGATTAAAAATCTATAGGTATTGAGATTTGCGTTGATGGTAATGGCATGAGAACCATCAGGGTTTTTACGGTAATCACCGTGCCTGGTCTTGCGCTCATCTACAATTTTTAGGTGTACGTGATACTGCTCCAGTAGTGCTGTTAATGGTGCCACCGCAAGATGTGGTAAATACTTATCTAAAACACTCATAAATACTAATAAAATTCTGCTCCTGCGATATTAAAAAATAATTAAAGAAATAATACACATTTTGGGTTACAATTATTAATTAAAAATCAAATAAACTCATTAATTATTAATGCTTTGTCAGTATGTTTGTTAGTCTGACAACCAGATTATAGATTTTTGAAATTACCAGTTAAACTTAAAGAATTGAAATGAGAAAAGAAGTAGGAGAAAAGGGTTGGAACGATTTAAAAACCAACGATAGCTGGGCGACCTTTAAGATTTTATCTGAATTTGTAATGGGATTTGAACGCATGAGCCGCATAGGCCCTTGTGTTTCTATATTCGGTAGTGCCCGATTAAAACCAGATAATGAATACTATCAACTAGCTACAGAAATAGCTGGAAAAATTGTAGAAAATGGTTACGGTGTGATTACCGGCGGTGGACCTGGTGTTATGGAAGCGGGTAACAAAGGAGCGCACCTTGCTGGTGGGACTTCTGTAGGATTAAATATCGCATTGCCCTTTGAACAACATGACAACCCTTATATAGACAGTGATAAGAGTCTTGATTTTGATTACTTTTTTGCACGTAAAGTAATGTTTGTCAAGTATTCTCAGGGATTTGTAGTGATGCCAGGAGGGTTTGGAACACTGGACGAGTTGTTTGAAGCGATCACTCTTATTCAAACTAATAAAATAGCTAAATTTCCTATCATCCTTGTCGGTACTCAGTTTTGGAGCGGATTACTAGCCTGGATCAACAGTACCTTAGATCATCAATTTCATACGGTAAGTCCTGGCGATATTGATTTATTACACGTAGTAGACACCAGTGATGAAGCTGTAGATATTATAAACGAATTCTATGCTAAATACAGTTTGAGTCCTAATTTTTAAAAAATTGAAATATAAAGCTGCATTTTGTGTTATCCTTAGACACAAAACTTTGTCCTTTCGCCAAAACGTAAAATGAAGCTTTTTTGACTATTAATTACCCCCTATCCCAGCAAAAGCAAATCTTATAATCAATGATTAAAAAGCTCACGCTCTTATTGCTTTTATTTTCCAGCGCCTTGTATGCGCAGCACAAAACACAAATCATTGCTTTCTTAGACAGCGATAAGGATATTCTTAGAATAGAACAAAAACTAGAAATTTATAACAACAGTGATGCCTCTTGGGATCATATCATACTGCTGGATTGGGCCAATGCGTTTTCTTCCAACCAGACACCGCTAGCTACGCGCTTTGCCGAAGATTTTAAGAATAGATTTCAGTTTGCCATTGATGAGGATAGAGGCAGTACTACGTTTACAGCAACAGATAGCCTTAACACTAATTACAGACTCGAACGAGTGAAAGGACAGCAGGATATTATCAAGCTTTATCTTAAAGAGCCTTTACCACCTGGAGCAACTCGACAACTGGAAATGAACTACGTAGTTAAGATCCCAGAGGACAACTTTACCGGTTATGGTAAAAACTCCATCGGGGAGTATTCTTTAAAGTATTGGTATTTGCATCCTGCGCCTTTTATTGATGGAAAATGGGAGTATTATTCACACAAAGATTTAGACGATTTTTATGGAGCTCCTATGGATTTTTCCATCTCTCTTCATTTACCAGTGACCCATCGTGCCATAAGCAGTTTAACAACAGGATTAGAAACAAAACAGAGCCAGCGCAACAGCTATTTATTTACAGGAGAACAACTGGATGCCGCTGTAGTGCACATCTTGCGTAATACCGATACCTTTAAAACCTATAGCGTTCCTGGAATTAATGTGATTACCGATATAGAAGATCTGGATGTACCGCTAGAATTGAAAGTCATTTTTAACGATAGAATCGCTAGTTTTTTACAAAGTAGATTAGGACGTTTTCCTCAAAAAGATCTATTGGTTTCTGACCGATACTACCGTGAAAATCCTGTTTATGGATTGAGCTCTTTACCTAGTTTTATCAATCCGTTTCCAGCTGGTTTTACTTACGAGATAAAAATGTTGAAGACCTTATCTCGTAAATGGATAGAAAGAGGTATTCACGTAAACCCAAGAGAGGAAGCCTGGGTAAAACAATCTATCATGATTTATTTAATGATGGAATACCAGCAGTTGTATTATCCTGACTTAAAAATAAGCGGTAAACTGAGTGAAGTATGGGGAGTAAGAGGCTTTAATGTCTCCCAGCTTAAGTTTAATGAAAGCTATCCTTTATTATATTTAAACAGCGCTAGACTTAATCTCGACGAAGCCATTAATACCCCGGCAGATCAACTCGTTAAATACAACCAACAATTAGGGATGCCTTTTAAGGCGGCTATAGGACTGCGCTTTTTAAACGATTATTTAGGAGATGACAGTCTGGAAAAATCGATTAGGACCTTTTATTTAGAAAACCAACAACGAATTACGAACGCTTCCGTTTTCAGAAAAATACTCGATAAAAATGCCCAAAAAAATACAGACTGGTTTTTTGATGATTATATCACTACTCATAAAAGGCTGGACTGGAAAATTAATCAAGTTAAAAAGACAGAAGATTCCGTCTTCTTTAGAGTGAAAAATAAATCACAACTCAAGATCCCGGTCCCCGTCTACCTACTAGATAACGACAGTATTATTACTAAGAAATGGATAGAAGGGATCAAGGAAGACAGTTTGATCTCGCTTCCGCGAAAGCGTGCAGATAGAATAGCCATTAACTATGAACAACTAATTGCAGAGTTTAATCCGCGTGATAATTATAAAACATTAAAAGGGTTTCCTTCTTTAAACAGACCTTTAGAATTTAGGTTATTCAAGGATGTGGAAGACCCGGAGAGATCCCAGATATTTTTAATGCCCGACATAGAGTTTAATATTTATGATGGTCTTACATTGGGAACCCGTTTTTACAATGGCAATTTACTTCCTAAACCTTTACGTTACAGTATCAAACCAGGCTATGGGACTAATTCTAATAGACTGGTAGGCTCTATAAGTTTAGGATATGCCTATCCCGTCCAGAACCGCGACGAACGTTTATATGAAGTGAGGTATGGAGCAAGTGCCAACACGTTTTCCTATGCTGACGACTTATTGTACCGTCGTGCCAGTGGCTGGCTGCAATTTAATTACAGACCTGAAGACTTGCGCAAAAACAAAAGGCAAAGTCTTAGCTTTAGAAATACATATGTAGATCGCGACCGTGATCCATTAAACGCTGTGAATGAACCCGACTATAATGTGTTTTCTATAAATTACTCGCAATCTGATGATAATCTCAAACGCCTTTTTAATTACAATATAGGTACTGAAATATCAAGCAACTTTACAAAAGCCACCTATAGACTGCGATGGCGCAAATTATTTAAGGATAACAGACAGCTAGATTTCAGAGTTTTTGGCGGTGTATTTCTAACGAACAGTTCTCAGGCGAGTGGTGACTTTTTTTCCTTTGCCTTGGATCGTCCTACAGATTATTTATTTGATTATAATTATTACGGCAGATCAGAAGACAGTGGTCTTTTTTCACAACAGTTAGTCGTTGCCGAAGGAGGTTTTAAATCCCAACTAGAGCCTGCTTTTGCAAATGAATGGATTACAACGGCAAACGCTTCCTACAGTTTATGGAATTACATTCATGCTTATGGAGATATAGGCTTTGTAAAAAACAAAGGTCGCGACGCAAAATTTGTTTATGATTCTGGTATAAGATTGAACTTTTTACAGGATTATTTTGAATTCTACTTCCCTATATACAGCAATAATGGCTGGGAAATAGCGCAAGATAATTACGATGAAAAAATACGTTTTATAGTAACTCTAGATATTAACACTTTTGTAAAACTTTTTACCAGGCGTTGGTACTAGCTTTGCCTTTGCAACTCGCAGCTTAAAAACGTATCTTTGCGATAATGGAAAAAGTAATGCAAAACTCAGTAAAAGAATCTCAACAACTAGGTAAAGAAGACTTTAAAGAAGAACTTATTAAAGATTACAAAATCGCTGTTACCAGTAGAGAATGTAGTCTGTTAGGGCGACGTGAAGTTCTTACCGGTAAAGCAAAATTCGGAATTTTCGGAGACGGGAAAGAGCTACCTCAATTAGCCTGGGCAAGATCCTTTGAAAATGGAGATTTTAGAAGTGGTTATTATCGCGACCAGACGTTCATGATGGCCATAGGAGAACTTACTATACAGCAGTTTTTTGCAGGACTCTACGGTACAAGCGACATTAAGGATGAGCCTATGAGTGCCGGCCGTCAAATGGGTGGTCATTTTTCTACACACAGTTTAAATGAAGATGGCACCTGGAAAAGATTGATAGATCAGAAAAACTCAAGTGCAGACATCTCTCCTACCGCTGGACAAATGCCTAGATTATTAGGTCTTGCACAAGCATCTAAAGTATACAGACACAACGACCTTATTGCAAATGATAACGGTTTCTCTAACAAAGGAAATGAAGTTGCTTGGGGAACAATAGGTAATGCCAGTACAAGCGAAGGTCATTTCTGGGAAACTTTCAACGCTGCAGGTGTACTTCAAGTACCTATGGTCATTAGTGTTTGGGATGATGATTACGGTATTTCTGTCCATGCCAGACACCAGACTACTAAGGAAAGTATCAGTAAAATTCAAGCTGGTTTTCAAAGGGATGAAGAACACGATGGTTATGAAATCATTGTGGTTAAAGGTTGGGACTATGTTGCCCTGGTGGAGGCTTATGAAAAAGCCAATAAAATTGCTAGGGAAGAACACGTGCCTGTTTTAATTCACGTGGAAGAACTTACACAACCACAAGGACACAGTACAAGTGGTTCTCATGAACGATATAAAGATGAAGACCGTCTTAATTGGGAACGGGAGTATGACTGTAATATTCAATTTAGAAAATGGTTGATCGAAAACGACTTTGCTAAAGAAGAAGAACTTTCTGAAATAGAAAAAGTTATAAAAAAAGAAGTAAGAGAAGGGAAAAAAGCGGCATGGAATGCTTACTTGAACCCTATCCTTGAAGAACGTAATGAGGCTATTGGACTCATCAATGCGGTTGCAGCAGTATCCGAAAACGGTGTTTTTATAAAACCCCTTGCCTCAAAATTGGAGAAAGAAAATGAGCTGTACCGCAAGGATATTTTAGAGGCTGTGAGAAAAACTTTAAGACTTACCCTTAAAGAGAACCATGCTTCTATTACCGCACTGCACCAATGGCTTATTAAAAATAAGGCAAAAAACCAACAAAAATTCAGCAGTCTATTATTTAGCGAATCTAAAAACGCCGCTATAAATATAGCTGCCGTTGCCCCTATATATGACGACACAAGTGAAGAAGTAGATGCACGACTTATAATGCGTGATAACTTTGACGCTTTATTTGCAGCTCATCCAGAGATCATGGTGTTTGGTGAAGATGCTGGAAAAATAGGTGATGTCAACCAAGGCCTTGAAGGCATGCAGGAAAAGTATGGCGAGATAAGAGTTTCTGACACAGGAATTAGAGAAGCTACTATATTAGGTCAAGGTATAGGTCTGGCCATGAGAGGATTACGCCCTATTGCAGAGATTCAATACTTGGACTATTTACTTTATTGCTTGCAAGTAATGAGTGATGATCTAGCAACCCTTCAATACCGTAGCGCGGGAAAACAAAAAGCTCCTCTGATTATTAGAACAAGAGGTCACAGACTAGAAGGAATATGGCATAGTGGTTCTCCAATGGGCGGAATCATTAATCTTGTAAGAGGTATACACGTGCTCGTACCTAGAAATATGACACAAGCGGCAGGGTTTTACAACACCCTAATGGCAAGCGACGAACCAGCGCTGATTGTAGAATGTTTAAACGGTTATAGACTAAAAGAAAAATTACCCGCAAACCTTGGGGAATTTAGAACGGCATTAGGAAAAATCGAAACCTTAAAAGAAGGAACAGATATAACGCTAGTATCTTATGGCTCTACCCTGAGACTTGTAGATATGGCCGCTACTGAATTAGAACGAGTTGGAATAAGCGTAGAAATTATTGATGTTCAGTCACTTTTACCTTTTGATTTAGATCATGAAATACTAGAAAGCGTTAAAAAGACCAATAGACTGCTTGTCATAGATGAGGATGTACCTGGTGGAGGAAGTGCTTATATTTTACAAAAAATTGTAGACACCCAACATGCATGGCCTTATCTAGATAGCAAACCACAGTGTCTTTCTGCACAGCCTCACAGGCCTGCTTATGGAACTGATGGAGATTATTTTTCTAAACCTAGTGCAGATGATATTTTTGATAAAGTGTATGAAATAATGCATGAAGTAAACCCTACTAAATTCCCGAAGCACAAAGAATAAATGGCTATAGAACAAAAGCATATTTCCAGTAAATGGAGGCGTAAAGTTCATGAAATTATTTATGAGGCAGACACGCCTACTGGTAAGCTCTTTGATATTGTTCTTTTAATCATCATCATCATCAGTCTGATACTAGTAATGATGGAAAGTGTGCCGAGTTTAGGAGCAAAATATGCCGAGGAATTTATTCTTGCAGAGTGGATCATAACCATCTTTTTTACCATAGAATACGCCCTGAGAATCATATCGATTAATAAACCTTCTAAATATATTTTTAGCTTTTACGGTATAATCGACCTCTTATCCACCATACCCTTGTATCTCACCTTTTTCTTCGGCGGTCTCAATGCATTGTTAGCTGTAAGGTCTTTAAGATTACTTAGAATCTTTAGGATATTAAAAATCACACGTTATGTAGGTGAGGCAGATAAACTGACTAAAGCTCTTAAATCTAGCGGTCCTAAAATTGCTGTTTTCCTATTTGCAGTTTTGGTCGTTTCCATTATCATGGGCACAGTAATGTACCTGGTAGAAGGTCCAGAAAGTGGTTTTGTAAGTATCCCAACATCTATTTACTGGTGTATTGTCACACTGACTACCGTAGGTTTTGGAGATATTGCTCCTGTAACGCCTTTAGGACAGTTTCTAGCTACTATAATTATGATCCTGGGTTATGGAATAATAGCCGTTCCAACAGGAATCGTTAGTGTCGAATACTCTCAAAATAAAAAGGCTAAGGACGCCTCTGCACAAGATCCTAATCCCCGACAAGTCAACACACAAACTTGTCAAAATTGTCATTCAGAAAAACATCAAGACGGTTCTCACTTTTGTCATAACTGTGGATATTCCTTAGATGAATAAGAAGACTCTTTTATGTATTGTTGGGCCTACTGGTATAGGCAAAACTGCTTTAAGCATCGCTTTCGCGAAAGCTTATAACACTTCCATTATCTCCTCTGATTCCAGACAATTTTACAAGGAAATGACTATTGGCACAGCTGTTCCAGAAAAGGAAGAGCTAGAGGCTGCACCACATTACTTTATTCAAGATAGAAGCATTCACGAAGACTATTCTGTGGGGGATTTTGAACGAGATGTAATGGGAAAATTGCCAGAGCTTTTTAAAAAGAATGACCTTGTGGTTATGGTAGGAGGAAGTGCGCTATATGAAAAAGCAGTGACCCATGGCCTTGATGTGCTTCCAGACGTACCCCTAGAAATTCAAGGAGAATTAAAGGAGGAATTTGAAGTAAAAGGTATTTTTTGGCTACAAGAAGAATTGAAAAAAAACGATCCCGAATATTTTAACACGGTAGACATTCACAATGCTCACAGACTGTTAAGAGCTATAGGTATTTTTCGCGCAAGCGGTAAAAAGATGAGTGAATTAAGAACTGGAAAAGCCCAAGAAAGAAACTTTAATATCCTTAAAATAGGGCTTGAAGCTGATCGTGAAGATCTTTATAACCGCATCAACCACCGTGTGGACCTCATGCTAGAAAGAGGTCTTGAAAAAGAAGCCGAACAACTCAAAGACCACAAAGAATTAAACGCATTACAGACCGTAGGCTATAAAGAACTCTTTGCATATTTTGCAGGGACATGCGATTTTACAGAAGCCGTAAGACTTATAAAACGCAATACACGTCGATTTGCAAAACGACAGCTTACGTGGTACCGCAAAGACGAGAGCGTTACTTGGTATCACCACAAAACTCACCATACAGAAATAGTACAGCGAGTGAGTGAAAAACTTATGGATGTATAACTATTTAATAATCTACTTGATCCTTAACTAACAGTCGGAATCCTTCTCCGTGAATGTTAACGATTTCTACATTATCATCTTCTTTAAGATATTTACGCAACTTTGCTATGTAAACGTCCATTGATCTGGATGTGAAATAATTATCATCTCTCCAGATTTTTGTAAGTGCTAATTCACGAGGCATTAAATCGTTGAGATGCAAGGCTAGTAAACGCAGCAATTCATTTTCTTTAGGAGAAAGTTTGATAGGTTCTTTATCACTTACAGAAAGAAATCTAAGCTTAGAATTTAGGTGAAAGTTTCCTATCTGGAATTCAAATTCCTTAGAGTCAGCGACACTGTCTTGACCTTTACGTTGCATGATTGCTCTGATCTTCATAAGAAGAACCTCACTATCAAAGGGCTTGTTTAAGTAGTCATCTGCTCCTACTTTATAACCTCTTAATACATCTTCTTTCATCGCCTTAGCCGTTAAGAAAATAATAGGCACTTCTTCATTTTTTTCTCTGATCTCTTTTGCTAGAGTAAACCCGTCCTTATAAGGCATCATAACATCTAGAATACAAAGATCATAATTATCCTTTTTGAATTTCTCAAAGCCTTCCATACCGTTTTTTGCATGAGTGACATCAAAGTCATTCATTAAAAGGTAATCTTTCAATACTGTTCCGAAATTCGGGTCGTCCTCTACTAAGAGTATTTTTTTGTTTTCAGTTTCCATAAGTAATTAATTTAAATTTATGTTATTATAGGCAGATGAATACTAAAGGTACTGCCTTTTCCTTTGATACTATCTACGTGTATTTCACCGTGGCAATCGTCTAAAATTCTTTTTGCGTAAGCCAGCCCTAATCCATGGCCTTTTACGTTGTGTATATCACCCGTATGCTCCCTAAAGAATTTTTGAAAGATCTTGCGCTGCGCTTGTTTGCTCATTCCTATTCCTTGGTCGCGCACTTTGATAACCAGCTTGTCTTTTATATTTTCTGTAAACACATCGATTACAGGTGCGCCTTCTGTGTATTTTATAGCGTTCTCAAGAACATTTACTACTACATTGGTAATATGACTCTCGTTGACAAGAACCTCTGTTCTAAGGGCTCCTAAATGAGTTTTAATTACGCCACCTTTTTCTTCTAATATAAGCTGGATGTGAGAAATACTATCCTCAATAATCTCATCCATATCCAATGGTTCTTTATCTATATTGAGATCGTCTCTCTCTAGTTTTGAAATCCTCAGTACGTTTTCTACCTGACTGTGCATACGCTTGTTTTCTTCTCTAATCATTCTCAGGTAATTAGAAACTTTATCTGGATCTGATGATATTTTAGGATGCTTTAAAGAATCCAAAGCAAGATTTATAGTAGCAATAGGCGTCTTAAACTCATGAGTCATGTTATTGATAAAATCTGTCTTGATCTGAGAGATTTGACGCTGTTTAAAAATTTGCTTTATAGCATTGGAATAAGCGACTACGATAACAGTGGTAAACATCAATGATAATAAAGCCATTCCAGCTACAGAAGAAAGTATGTACTTCTTTCTATCAGGCATATTTAAGTATAGCAAATAAGGTTCTGTCTCTAAATTGCTGTTTTTATAAATAGGATAGCCCCAAGTCGCCTCTGCTAAAAAGTCAAAATCATCAGATTGAACTCGTGTAGCAAACCCGTCTTGATAAATCGCAAATTCAAAATCTGCTTCTATAGGTCTATTTTGTAATTCTTCTCGTATGATTTGTTGTAGCTCCTCTTTGGAGATACGTTGAGAAATAGGTAATAGACTATTGTAGTTGCTGATCAACTCTTCATCAACTTTTCTAGCGTATTTATCCAGCTGCGAAAGCTCTTGAAAGGTCTTTTTCTTTCTTTCAGGATTGACCTCTGTATCCAATACACTTTTTTTACTCAGTAGCTTATTGAAGGTTATACTGTCTAACTCAAGGTCCAATAACTGAGGGTTGAGCTTGTAATTTTCATTAAGCAAGCTATTGCTGTACGTAGAAGCTTCCTCTTGATTTTGATTGCGCTGGATAAGCATCAGCTCACTAATCGTTCTTGTATCGGGCTGTACGCCTAAACTATCTCTTATTTGATCCAGGACATTGTAAAAATTTTCTACTTCGCGGCTATCTAATTCTGAGGATACCGAAGCTAGTGTTTGCTTAACTGCAAATGAAAATTGATATTCCTTATCGCTTACACTATTAATGATCCAGTAGATCTGAACCATTACAATTCCTGCAAGGGATACACTCATTAATCCGATAAGAAAATATAAAACTCGTTTTTGCACAAGACAAATCTAACATATAGAGAAAGTGTTAAAAACTCTTTAACCATATATTAACTTTGTGAAAATCGTAGAAGTAATTATTATTTTAACAAAACTTCATGAATACTCCATACAGATGCTGCTATTTGTTGAAGATCTTCATTTACTATGACAAAATCTGACAATCCCAGTCGTTGTCCTTCAGACCATTGATGACCAAGTCTGGAGACTACTTCTGCTCTACTCGCAGTATCACGATCCATAACCCTTCTTATTCTTTCTTCTATACCAGCAGTTACTAAAACAACCTTATCACATAAAAGGTGACCGTTACTTTCGAACAAAACCGCAGCCTCATAGATAATATACGGAGAATTTTGTTGGAGAATCCACTCCTTAAAGTAAGCCCTAACTGCGGGATGCATAATTTTATTTAGTGATGTCAAAAGCGTTTTATCGCTAAACACCTTGGAAGCAATATATTTTTTATTAGGCACTACTATTCCATTGTCCTCTCGATCATAAGAATTCTTACCTAATAAATTAATAACAGCTTCGATAACTTGAGGGTCTGTAGCTAATAATTTTTTAGAAACATCATCTGCAATAAAAATAGGAATCCCTAAATTTTCAAATTCGTGGGCCACTGTAGATTTACCACTGCCTATTCCACCTGTCAGACCTACTATTTTCATTTATTTAATAGTTAAGACTTGTACTTGTTTAGGATTGATGCGATAAGAAATAATTTTATCATTGCTTATTTCTATCTCAGGTATGACAGCTATGTTTAACTGCTCGATAAGTTCATAATTTATGAAAACACTAATATCTTGTGCTTTAATTTGATTAAAGTTAGCAACCGCTGTAGAATAAACAACTTGCACATTATCAGGTATCAGCTTTACTTGCTGATCTACGGGCACGTTTAAAAGTCTTACAGGGATGTTTATTTTACCTTCAGTCATTTGGGTTGCTTCTACGCGTAAGCTCAGTATTGGAGGCTCAAAATTTAACTCCCGATCAATTTCCTTCAAATCAATTTCTAGTGTAGTTAAGCTGTCCTTAATAAGGAGTTTTGAATCTCTAGTGATAACAAGCTCCTGAAGCGCATTTACTTTTACATCATTACCAGTAATGGTAACACTGTCTACTTGAAAATAAGGCTCTTTAACAGCAAGATAATTCAAGGTGTAATCAAGAGCTACTTTATTTACAACAGGAACCTTCTTTGACTTGAATCTTTTAAACTCGATGGGAATATCCAGATCATCTGCACTCAAGATTTCATAAGAAAGGGTATTGGATCTTTTGATCTTTTTGACACTTTTCGTAGGGTTAAAGTACAAGGTATCATTGCGTGAAAAGGTGTTTTCCTTAAAATCCAATTTTACCTGATGTCCGAATATTTTTTCCCAAATAAGGGTAAATCCGGTAGCACTTATCTCCACTGGCACATTTAGCTGCTTAGAATTAGCATCCAAAGTAACACTATTAGGTACATTTATAAAACTGACATTAAAAATAACTTCTTCCTTATAAACATCTTTATACTTAGATATAAACCACAAGCTGGCTACTACCACTACTACAAGAAAGAAACCTATGATGCGTTTGTATTTCATTTATTTAAAGAATAATTTAGGAAATGCAGTTCTCTCTTCCTGTTTTAAGATGGTAATTTTTATCCAAGATTTTAAAAACCCTGTTCCATAAGCGCAAAACTGAATTAGTGCTGCAAAAACAGATCTCAAGCCTATAGCCACTCCGTTTTTAATAGAAGAATGGATAAACAAGATAATGAAATAAAGCAGATATAAACTTAAAAACAAAAGATTCCCCGAAATTGATAAAATTACTGCTGCCAAAAAAAACAAACAAAATAAAGTAGGAAGCCAGTAGGTGATGCGCTTAGTACTGGGATGCCACTTGTTAAGAATCACTCTAACTTTTCCAAATTTATTTACTTGTCTATAAAATAACTTCCAAGAGATGCGTCTTTCATGATAAACATAAGCTTCCTTTATCAGTACGGTATCAAATCCGTGTTGCCACAACCTGATCGTTAGGTCTGGATCTTCCCCTGGATGCATTTTTCCAAAGCCACTCGTTTGTTCAAAAGCTTTTTTACTCAATCCCATATTAAAACTTCTGGGTTGAAATTTACCTAATTTTTCACTGCCTCCTCTAATTCCTCCAGTAGTAAGAAAGGAAGTCATGGAGTAGTCAATCGCTTTTTGAAGGCTACTAAAACTATCATGAGCCGCATCAGGACCTCCATAACAATCTACATAATGATGAGACAAATAGGTGTCCACATTCTTTAGATACTGTTTAGGTAAAATACAATCACTATCTAGAATAATAAAATAATCCCCCACAGCCTGCCTCATACCAAAATTCCTAGAGTCTCCAGGGCCAGAATTAGGCTTGTAAAAATAGTTGATTGTTAAGCTTTCGCGAAAGCGAGAACAAATCACCTCACTGCTCAAATCAGATCCATCCTCAATAATGACTACTTCAAAATCTCTTTCAAAGACTAATTGAGAAAGACTAACAAGTAATTTTTCTATCTCTTCAGGTCTGTTAAAAACAGGTATGATAAAGGAGTAATGGATTGCATTCACATTTCAAAAATAGACAATAAAAAAAGGCCATTCTGTAAAGAATGGCCTTTTTATCAATTAGAATTATATTCTAGTTTCGAATCACCTTCACTACTCTGCTCTGTTCTCCTGAGGACACCTCAATAAGATACAATCCAGAAGGGAAAGGAGATAAGTCTATGCTAGAAGAAGTCGCATTAGGCTGAGCAACTAGTAATTGCTGTCCTAATAGGTTTCTTACAATTATTCCATCAATAACTTGCTGACCATTAAAGCTTACCAAGTTATCTGTAGGATTAGGATAATAGCTGAATTCAAAAGAATCAATATCATCAACCCCTACTGTGCCATCTACCGTAAAGTTATCTACGAAGAAGTCCACATCATTACCATCGGCAACAGTACCATTAGTAGACCAGAAAGCAAATCTAACAACACCCGAATAAGCTCCTAATGAGAACGTTTCAAGCTGACCAATAGCTGGTAAGCTATCTGCAGCATCATAGGTTGTGATGTTATTCCAAGTAACTCCAGAATCTGTAGTAATCAAGAATTGAACTTGATCATCACTACCAAAGTTATCTGTAGTTGTAGATGCAAAAGCAGTCAATGCCACATCAAATGTAACACTAAAAGAAGAACCTGGATTTGTACCTAGATCAATTTCTGGAGAAACTAACCAGTCCATATCGCCACCACTGTTCCAGATATTTACACGAGCTGCCTGACCAAATACATTTGCTGTATCATTTCCAAAATCATCAGCTCCCCAAGAACCGTTTAATCCGTTAGGACCAGTTACTATATCTGTATTACTACCTTCTTCCCAGCACACGCCTGCGAAAGTTGTAAAGTCATTTCCAGCAGTTCCTCCTGCAGTTCCGTAAGGAGCTACAAAAGGAGCACATGGTGTAATAAATGTAAACGGACCAACCCAAGTAGAGAAATCGCCAGCACCACAATCGGCTCTAACAAAATAATCATAACTCGTCGAAGCGACTAAACCGGTAGCTGTAACTGGATTTGTTGCATTCAAGCTTTCATAAACCGCACCGGCAGTTCCTTGAGCTATTCCAATAGGTTGCACCTCTACTTGCCATACCGTTGCCGAACCACTTTCAGTCCATGACAAATCTGCAGTAGAACTAGTAATTTGAGACACTGCTAATGCTGAAGGAGCAGTACATGAAGGTGGAGGCGCACAAGTTACCGTTGCAGACCAACCATCTCTTACTGCTGAACCATCTGAGGACCATACAAAAGTTAAACATCCAGAAGCACTGGTACCGACTAAATTTTCTAAAGTCAAATCACCTGTACCTGAACCATTGTCCCAGCACCACTCTGTATCACCACTAGGAGTGTTGATTGTAGGAAAAGTAGTATCAGGACCGTCGTATATAGTAAGACCATCAAAACATCCTGCAAATGAATCTTCCATTTCATTAGATGTGAAGTTTACATAAACCACATCACCAGGATTATCTGGACAGATATTGTAAGTGATGTTTTCATTATTTTGATACTGGCCTGAAGCACCTCCTGAATCTAGGAACAAATCACCCGCACAATAATCTGGAGTAGTACTAAAACTAAACGGACCTATCCATAAACTAGTTTCAGTCGGACTACAAATAGATCTAACATAGTATTCGTAATCGGTATCAGATAAAAGTCCTGTAATAGGGTTGGTCGTATTATCCATTGTAGAGACAATACCGTTAGCTCCCATTCCTTGGGTAAACCCAGCTACATCTATTTCATATTCCCATGTAGTAGCAGTCCCATTTTCTGTCCAACTAAGGTCAGCAGAAGAGCTAGACACGCCTGTTGCTGTAAGCGCGGTAGGATCTGGACAAAAGTTACCACAAGCGGCAACTTCAATCAAATCTATAGACATATCTCCTTCAAAACCTGTTGAAACATGACTGTTAGCAAATTCAAGATAAATCACCTGACCGTTGTAGGCAGTAAGATCAACACCAATAGGTGCCCATGAGTCCATGTCACTCGTTTGCAAATCACCACTCCATGTAAACACATTGGTAAAAGGACCTGTTGCAGCGGTAGAAACACCTACTTCTAAAGTACCCATATCTCCACCAAAAGCGTGCATATAGAAACTCAATTCTGCTGCTCCAGTACCTGTTGAAAGGTTGATCGCTGGAGAAATAGCAGAAGCTCGGGTGTTATTGGCACCAGATGCTTCAAACTCCATATGATTAGTAGCATCAAAAGAAGCTAAAGGACCTGTATTGAAACTATTGGTATTACCCGCAGTAATATCCCAATCTCCAGCATTACCAGAGAAGGTAGTCCCTGTCCATCCGATAGCACCACTCTCAAAGCTTTCTGTAAAAACAGTCGCTGGAGAACCCGTAGTACAAGTAACTCCTTGTGGCCCTGTAGGGAATGTTCTAATTAATAAAGGATTTGTAGAAGGACTGATATCCATAGGTGCACATACAGCAAATACTCTTATTTCATATTGTGTATTAGCAGTAAGCATATCTAGCAAGTAACTCGTATTAGAGGTCAGACCAGTTCTAGTTCCTAATGAACCAGCTCCACCAGGAGTAAATCCAGGAGTACCGTATTCTACAATCCATTCTGTTTCTGTCCCACCTACTGTCCATGACAATTCAACAGAGCTATCTGCTAAATTTGCTATAGTTACAGCACTAGGTTGTGGACAACTAGGAATTTCTTCATAATTCACATCATCTAAGTACATCGCGTCAAAAGTTCCTGCAGGAACAAACCTGAAAGCAACCCATCCACCTGTAGTCGTTAAGGCAGAGAAATTAACCGTTTGTTCTGCGTATTGATCATCTGGTAAATCAGCGTTTGTAAAGGTTTGAGCAACTGTAAATGTTGTTGCATCAGCAGGATCTGTCATAGTTCCTACCTCAAGTCCACCTAAATCTCTATCATAAGCAAAGAAACGAACTCGTTTAGTGGCATCTAGATCAGAGAATTCTGGTAAGATATAATACAACTCTGCAGTAGCTCCTGTGGAACCACTGTACATATAAATATGTTGGTTACCTGAGTTGGCAATTAAATCATCTACTCGTACAAGAGGTGCCGTTCCAGAACCAGAACCTACTACTATATTGCTATCACAATTATTCAAACCATCCAAAGGATCGGCATCAAAGTTTGTGAAATAAGCAGCTGTAGTGGCTAAACAACGTGTTCTAAAAGTAAACGGACCAATATAAATACTTTCATCACCAGGAGCACATACGGCTCTTACCCAGTAATCATATGATGTATCATCTGTTAATCCTGTAACTGTTGTTGTAGGAGTTGTTAACACATCTATAACAGATCCTATTTGTGCCCCTGTATTAGGAACAAAGCCAGGTAAACCTACTTCAACATCCCATTCTGTTTCTGTTCCACCAGCAACCCATGAAATATCTGCTGTAGTTGAAGTTACCGCATCTAAGGCTAACATATCTGGTGCGTCACATGTTGGTGGAGGCGCACAAGTAACACTAGCAGACCATCCTGCTCTTTGCACTGAACCGTCTGAAGAAAATACAAATGTTAAACAACCTGAAGTGGAAGTCCCTATTAGTAATTCTTGTGTTAAATCTCCAGTACCACTCGTACCGTCCCAACACCATTCTGTACCACCGCCTGGTGTATTGATAGTAGGAAAAGTAGTATCAGGACCATCATATATAGTAAGCCCATCAAAACAACCGGAAAATGAATCTTCCATCTCATTAAATGTGAAATTCACAAAAACCACATCTCCAGCATTATCAGGACATATATTATAAGTAGTGTTTTCATTGTTTTGATAGTCACCTGAGGCTCCACCAGAATCTAAGAACACATCACCCGCACAATAATCTGGCGTAGTAGTAACTGTTGCACAAGACTGGCTAGAAACATCATTTGTTGTGCTATCACATATTGCAGTCACACAAACTTCATACTCTGTCGCGCTCGTCAAGCCTGAAATGCTAACACTAGCAGTTGTAGGATTAGGAGTAACTGCGGTAAAGGCCATAGTTCCAACCGCTCTGTATTCTACTAAGAATTCTGATGCTGTAGAATTATTCACCCATGAAAAATCAACAGAAGTTGCTGCTGGAGCTCCAAAGGACAATTGAGTAGGCTCCGCACAAGATGGGGACACTTCATAAGTGATGTCATCAAGATACATCGCATCAAAAGTTCCTGCAGGGTTAAATTTGAATGCTATAAACCCACCAGTTGTGGTTAATGTATTAAAGTAAACAGTATTCTCTTCATATGTATCATCTGTCAGATCTGCATCAGCAAATGTTGCAATAGAATTAAAAGTTGTCAAATCTGCAGGATCGGTCATCGTACCTACTTCAAGACCTCCATTATCTCTATCGTAAACATTGAATTTCACTCTTTTATCAGAGGAAAGATCAGAGAATTCTGGAAGAACGTAGATAATATCAGCCGCTCCATCACTACCACTATACATATAAATATGCTGGGAACCAGATAAAGAAACCAAGTCTTCTACTTCAACAAGTAAGTTGGTACTACCTGTAACTATTAAAGAACTGTCACAGTTATTCAATCCGTCTAAAGGATCTGACTCATAATCGGTTGTATAAGGTGCCGTAAGAGGAGCACATCGTGTTCTAAATTCAAACGGACCTACCCAGCTGCTTGTTCCATCAACACCACAGTCGGACTGTACATAAAATTCATAAACAGTGTCTGCAGATAATCCAGTTACATTAAAAGGATTACTAGTTGCCGCAAATGCAAACAACTCAGCACTCGTATCAACAACAAAACCAGGAGCTCCAACTTCAATATTCCAGTTGGTCGTACTTCCTAATTCACTCCAGCCTAAATCAGCTGAATCACTTGTTACTGCTGTAGCAGTTAACGCATAAGGATCAACACATGAAGGAGACTCTGCTATTGTTAAGTTATCTACCGCTATATCAGATGCAAAACCAGCACCTCTAGTCGCTTTAAATACGACTTGTATAGATTGAGAAGCAAAACTAGGAAGAGGCACAATAATAGATTCATAAGGTGCCGTTTCTGTAGTCTGTTGTTGACCAGAAATAGTAAACACTGTTGTATCTGTACCACCAGCTCTTATAACTAACTCAAGAACACCCATATCACCACCAAACATATGGTAGTCAAAACTCACAGCTGGAGTTGTTAAAGGAGTAAGATCAATAATAGGAGAAGAAAGCTCAGCTACATCACCAGTTCCTCCTGAAGAACCTTCTGTAATGAAATAATCACCTGTTGCAATAGAAGGACTTGGTCCAGTTCCTGTAGATCCAGTTAGACCAGCTCCAGCAGCAACCCAATTATATTGGTTTTCTGTTCCTGCCCAACAATTTTCGTTAGAAAATCCACTAGCAGCATTAGGAAAACCGGTAGAAATTACAGTAAAACCAGCATCAAAGTTTTCACTATAAGGAGCCGTAAATGGCAAACATAAAGTAGTTACCGTAAGCTGAGTTACCGAACTATAATCTGGCAACACTGGATCACATACCGCTCTTACAAAAACATCGTACACGGTAGCATCTGTTAAACCTGTTATAGAGGTGGACGGAGTTGTCATTATAGTAGTAACAGTTCCTTGCGCTGGAGTAGAGAAAGGAGTTGTTATGGTTCCTGCAACTGCATATTCCACTTCCCATTCTGTCTCTGATCCACCGGCAGTCCAAGACACATCAAGAGAAGACTCTGTTACCACATCTGCTTGAAATCCAGTTGTTACTGGACATGAAATTGCTGTAGTTGCCGTATAAGGACCTGCCCATAGACTTAAGTCTCCCATACCACAATCAATTCTTACATAAAAGTCATATGTCGTATCAGACATTAAACCACCTACAATAGCAAAAGGCGCTGTAAAACCTAAATCAGTTAGCCCACCAGGATCCCCTTGATTAAAAGGAGCAACACCGTAATTAACTTCATAGCTAGCACTTGTATTACCATTGGCATCCCAAATAAATTGAATCTCAAAAGCAGACTGAGTTACCGGTGCAAAGTTAGATGGAGACGGGCAAGATTCTGCCGTTGTAAAAGTGATAGGACCTACTGAATTACTAATATCAGTTACTGGAACACATACCGCTCGTACATATATATCATATGTAGTAATACTGTTTAATCCAGTTAAAGTAAATGGATTTGTAGTAGCTGAAGTAATAACTCCACCAGAACCTACAGTATAAGGACTCAAACCGTATTCTATTTCCCATTCTGTTTCAGAACCTCCATTGGTCCAGCTTAAGACTGCTTCATTTGCACTAACGCTTGAAGAAACAAGATTTGTTATTACGGGACAGGTAGGGCATGATGCCACTCCTGTGAAAATATTCATCATGGATGATTGAGCAATAGGAGTTTCATAGACTAAAAGAGCCTCAGAATCGACAAGTCGAAACTGTCCGTCTCCAGGAAGACTGGTAGCACGGTAGTCGACTGCTATGCTTGATCCATTGTTTACCGCTATGGTATAAGTCTCTGTCACTGGCGTATTAGCCGTTGGACTAGGATTTACAATAAGATAAGTTGTGGTGACACCATCAATGGTGACATCAACACCTGTGTTAGCGGTAGCATTTGCTCCACTATCCCAATCGTTACCGAAGAAATCTGTCAACTCTAATTGATAATCACACTGTGCTTGTGCATTAAGGGAGAGAGTTAAACAGATTATCGAAACGAGAAAAACGTAAATTTGTTTCATAATAATTGTTTAAAAAATTGTTTTAGAAAAGCTTAAATTAAAACTAATCATTCACATAGGAAGAATGAATCTTAATTAATCGTTAACATGCATAAAATTGAGTTAAAGAAGATTGTCATCTAGAGGTTATTTAATGAAGGAATTTCATTGAAATAATTTACTCCTTCAAAAAAAGAATACATTTTACATTTGGCATTCTTCAATGTTGAGAAAAATTTCCATGAATACCAGTTTGAAAGGAGAAGGTGGAGATATTCCAGTTAGATATTGTCAAACAACCTCTTTATTGCATTGAAAGCGAACCAATTATCATTGAGAACACTTACTTTAAAAGGCGGTAATTGAAGTATTGGAGGAAACATAACTAGTTAGACCTCTCTCGAAAGGAGCACTGAATGAACCTCCTTTGAAATAAAAAAGAAATCGAGAACACATCATTTCAAAGCTCAAATCAGATCCGTCCTCAATAATGACTACTTCAAAATCTCTTTCAAAGACTAATTGAGAAAGACTAACAAGTAATTTTTCTATCTCTTCAGGTCTGTTAAAAACAGGTAAAATAAAGGAGTAACAGACCGCATTCGCAGGTCAAAAATAGAGCATAAAAAAAGGCCATTCTGTAAAGAATGGCCTTTTTGTTATTTAGAATTCTATTCTAGTTTCGAATCACCTTCACTACTCTGCTCTGTTCTCCTGAGGACACCTCAATAAGATACAATCCAGATGGGAAAGGAGATAAGTCTATGCTAGAAGAAGTCGCATTAGGCTGAGCAACTAGTAATTGCTGTCCTAATAGGTTTCTTACAATTATTCCATCAATAACTTGCTGACCATTAAAGCTTACCAAGTTATCTGTAGGATTAGGATAATAGCTGAATTCAAAAGAATCAATATCATCAACCCCTACTGTGCCATCTACCGTAAAGTTATCTACGAAGAAGTCCACATCATTACCATCGGCAACAGTACCATTAGTAGACCAGAAAGCAAATCTAACAACACCCGAATAAGCTCCTAATGAGAACGTTTCAAGCTGACCAATAGCTGGTAAGCTATCTGCAGCATCATAGGTTGTGATGTTATTCCAAGTAACTCCAGAATCTGTAGTAATCAAGAATTGAACTTGATCATCACTACCAAAGTTATCTGTAGTTGTAGATGCAAAAGCAGTCAATGCCACATCAAATGTAACACTAAAAGAAGAACCTGGATTTGTACCTAGATCAATTTCTGGAGAAACTAACCAGTCCATATCGCCACCACTGTTCCAGATATTTACACGAGCTGCCTGACCAAATACATTTGCTGTATCATTTCCAAAATCATCAGCTCCCCAAGAACCGTTTAATCCGTTAGGACCAGTTGCTATATCTGTATTACTACCTTCTTCCCAGCATACGCCTGCGAAAGTTGTAAAGTCATTTCCAGCAGTTCCTCCTGCAGTTCCGTAAGGAGCTACAAAAGGAGCACATAGTGTTGTAAGGGTTTGGACAGATGTCCAATCGCTAAAGAACCCTCCACCACAATCTGCTCTTACATAAACTTCATAATCAGTTTGTGAAGAAAGACCAGTTGCTGTATAAGGATTGTTTATAGTACTCACACCATTACCTGTAGGAATTCCTGTTCCGGCAGTTTCAACTGCAACTTCCCATGTGGTAGCAGTACCATTTTCAGTCCAATCTATAATTACTGAATCACTACCTATAGCAGAAAGAGTAACTCCAGAAGGAGTTGCACAGAACGTACCACAAGTTTGAATTCTCATTAGATCAATAGCAACATCTCCTACAAATCCACCTTCATTACCAACTTCTTCGGTTCCTGAAATTTGAATATAAATAGTCTGTCCTATTAGAGAAGAAGGCAACATTGCGCCTACTGCTTGAAAAGGATCCCCTTGAGCAGCTTGCACTGGACCAGAATAGGAGAATATTGGAGTAAATGGTCCTGCTGCTGCAGTACCATAAGCCACTTGAACTTGGGTAAGATCTCCACCAAAGGAATGGTAGTAGAAAGACAATTCTAGTTCGTCATTTGCTCCTGTTGTTAAATCAATAGGAGGTGAAACAACACTAGCTGTACCAACATTAGTTCCTGAAGTTTCAAAGAATAAGTATCCTGATCCATCAAAGGCTCCGTTAGGGCCAGTACCAAAAGATCCAGTAGCTCCATTTCTACCAAAGTTCCAGTCACCACTTGTTGACCCTGTACCTACATCACCTGTCCAGGTGGTAGCTATAGTTTCAAAACTATCTTCCCAGATATAACCTGGCGCACCAGTAGTACAAGAAACTCCTTGAGGAGCTCCAAGAGCAGTGAAGAAAGTGTAAGGACCTACCCACGTACTAGATGTAGTTGGACTACAAATAGCTCTTACGTAATACTCATAAGAGGTCGCAGACGAAAGTCCTGTAATAGAATTAGTAATGTTACTCATAGTGGGAACTATACCATTTACACCCATTCCTTGGGTAAAACCAGCTATATCAAATTCATATTCCCATGCTGTAGCAGTTCCATTTTCCAACCAATCTAAATTAGCTGAAGTATCTGTTACTGAAGATGCTCCAAGGGATGAAGGTGCTGGACAAGATGGTGCAACATCGTAAGAGACATCATCAATGTAAAGAGCATCAAATGTTCCATTAGGGACAAACCTGAAGGCTATAAAGCCTCCTGTAGTGGTTAATGTATTGAAATAAACTGTTTCAAATTGATACGTATCATCAGCCATATCGGCATCTGTGTACGTTCTTAAAGCTGTAAACGTACTAGCATCAGCAGGGTTAGTAATTACACCTACTTCTAATGAACCGTTATCTCTATCATATACTTGAAATTCTACTTGCTTATCGCTTGATAAATCTGAGAATTCCGGTAAGATATAATACAACTCTGCAGTAGCTCCGGTTGAACCACTGTACATATAAATATGCTGTGCACCAGAATTTGCAGTAAAATCATCTACTCTTACTTCAGTTGCGGTTCCTATACCAGAACCAACCACAATACGACTATCACAATTATTCAATCCATTAAGAGGATCAGTATCATAATTTGTAGAATAAGCAGCTGTAGTAGCTACACATCGTGTTCTAAAAGCAAAAGGACCTATATAAATACTTTCATCTCCAGGAGCACAAACTGCTCTTACCCAGTATTCATAAGCGGTGTCATCAGTCAATCCTGTAACGGTTGTTGTAGGAGTGGTTAACACATCTATAACAGATCCTATTTGTGCACCTGTATTAGGAACAAAACCAGGTAAACCTACTTCAACATCCCATTCTGTTTCTGTACCACCAGCAACCCAAGAAAGACCTGCAGTAGTGGATGTTGAAGCATCCAAAGTTAACATATCAGGAGAAGGACAAGTAGGTGGTGACGCACAAGTAACATTAGCAGACCAACCTTGTCTTGTTATAGAACCATCTGATGACCATACTAAAGTTATACATCCAGAAGTAGACGTACCTATCAAAAGTTCTTGAGTTAAATCTCCTGTACCACTCGTACCGTCCCAACACCATTCTGTACCACCGCCTGGTGTATTGATAGTAGGGAAAGTTGCATCAGGACCATCATAAATTGTAAGACCATCAAAACAACCTGAACCAGAATCTTCCATCTCATTAAATGTGAAGTTTACATAAACCACATCTCCCGCATTATCAGGACATATATTATAGATAATATTTTCACTATTTTGATAATCACCTGCAGCTCCACCAGAATCTAAGAACAAATCACCAGAACAATAATCTGGGCTAGTCGATACATTTGTACAAGTTTGTTGAGAGATATCAGTAGGCCCACAAACAGCAGATACACAGAATTCATAATCTGTACCACTGTTTAACCCAGTTACCGTTATTGCAGGAGTCGTAGGATTAGGACTTACTGCAGTAAAAGCGGTGGTCCCTACTACTCTATATTCTACAACCCATTCTACTTCCGTTGCACCAGCTACCCAGTTCAAATCTACACTACTAGAGTTTACAACTCCAGTAGATAACATTGTAATACTAGGACAGGTTGGGATATCATCTACTCTAAAATCGTCTATAGAAATATCACCTTGAAAAGTACCATTATTCTCGCCTCTTAATCTTACCTGAATAACATTACCTACAAGCGTTACCGGAGCTAAGTCTATAATTGCATCCAACCAATCATCTGCCTGAGCAGTCTGTTGCTGTCCTACAATCATGTCCACATCATCAATCCATCCAGTACCGTCATTTACATCGATATGCAATGTTCCCATATCACCACCAAACATGTGATACTTGAATTGTATAGATGGCGTAGTTAAGGCCGAAATATCAATCAAAGGAGATATTAATCTAGCTTCATCACCCACTGTTGCAGAGGAAGACTCTATATAGAAATAATTAGTACCGCTAAATGCTCCAGTAGGACCAGTTCCTCCCGAAGGAGTAGACCCACTACCGTCTACATTCCAATCATAACCAGAATCTGCATTTGCTTCCCAACAATTTTCCTCAACAAAGTTAGTTGAAGCTGTAAATGCCTCAAAGGTGTCAAAGAAAGGAGCTAAAAACGCTGCACATTCAGTTGTGAAAGTACCTGGACCAGTTGCGGCACTTAGAGTACCCATACCACAGTCTGCTGTAATATAATATTCATAACAAGTGAAAGCCGTTAATCCAGTTAAGGTAAAAGGATTAGTTCCAGTAGCAACAGTAGTAGATGTTCCATCTCCAGGAGTAAATCCACAAGGACCATATTCTATATCCCATGATGCAGCAGTCCCGTTTTCATTCCAAAGAATTTCTGCAGTTGTATCTGTTAATGTTCCAGAGTTTAAAGCTGATGGCTGTGCACATGCTGGAAGCTCGTCAAATACAATATCATCTATTGATATATCAGATGTGCCAGTAAATCCTGTTTCAGTTCTTTCTGCTCTAAACCTCACTTGTACCGTTCCTGTTCCATTATAAGGTAGTAAATCTACTACTTGAACATCCCATGGAGCAGCACTGCTAGTTTGCTGCTGTCCTGTTAATATTAAAACGTCATTTACAAATCCACCTCCATCATTTACATCTACGTGAAGTATACCAGTAGCTGCTCCAAACATGTGCGAAGCAAATTGCATTGCAGGAGCTGTAAGTCCAGAAATATCAACAATAGGTGCAAGTAAAACTGCTTCGTTTCCTGCACTACCTCCATTTCCTTCTATATAAAAATAGTTAGCACCACTATTTGCGCCATCTGGTCCTGTATTATTTGAAGGAGTTCCTCCTGCGCCATCAACGTTCCAATTCCACTCGGTAAAAGAAGTAGAATCCCAAGAACCTTCCCAACAGTTCTCAGCAGCAAAGTCAAGACCTGCTGTAAGCGTCTCCACATCTTCCGTGTAAGGCGCTGCTATAGGAGCACATTTTGTTGTAAAAGTAAAAGGTCCTACCCACGCACTAAAGCCGTCAACTCCACAATTAGAGCGCACATAATAGTCATAAGTAGTTTCTGGCGTTAAACCTGTTGCCGTTTCTGGATTAGTAGCCGTAAGGTTTTCATAAGCTGCAGCAGGAGTACCTTGGGCAACTCCAGTAGGTTGTACTTCAACTTCCCACGAAGTAGCAAGTCCATTCTCTGACCAACTTAAAATCGCTGTAGAGTCTAATATGGCATCAGTAGCCAATAGATTAGCATCTGGACATGCAGGCAGCTCACCTACGGTGACATCATCCAAAGCTATATCTCCTTCAAAAGACCCACCTGAAATAGCTCTAAATCTTATTTGAACAGTCTGACCAGCATAAGCTCCTAAGTTTACAATTTGTAATAACCAGGCATCTCCTTGAGCTGTTTGTTGAGCTCCAGAAATGGTATTCACCGCTGTCCATCCTGCACCTGAGAAATCTTCAACTTCAAGAATCAAATCACCTATTTGACCTCCAAACATGTGGTAATAAAACTGCACAGATGGATTAGTTAATCCTGAAAGATCAAATTGAGGCCCAGTAAGTGTAGCTATACTAGTTCCAGCAGAAGCACCACTAGCTTCTGTATAGAAGTAATTTGTTCCTGAAAAAGCTGCATTAGGACCAGTTCCAGATGATGGAGTCCCTGCATTGTTATCAAGGTTCCAATCATAAGAATCTACTGCGGATCCTGTCCAACATAATTCTTCTGTAAATCCTAAAGCGGCTGTAAAAGATTCAAAATCTTGTACATAAGGAGCAGCAGGAGTTGGAGTAAATGACAAACATAAAGTAGTTACCGTAAGCTGAGTTGCCGAGCTATAATCTGGCAACACTGGATCACATACCGCTCTTACAAAAACATCGTACACAGAAGCATCTGTTAAACCTGTTATAGAGGTTGATGACATCGATAAACCATTAATTCTAGTTCCCTGCGCAGGAGTAGAGAATGGAGTTGTTATGGTTCCTGCAACTGCATATTCCACTTCCCATTCTGTCTCTGCTCCACCGGCAGTCCAAGACACATCAAGAGAATTATCTGTGATCACGTCTGCTTGAAGTCCCGTTATTGCTGGACATGAAATTGCTGTAGTTGCCGTATAAGGACCTGCCCATAGACTTAAGTCTCCCATACCACAATCAATTCTTACATAAAAGTCATATGTCGTATCAGACATTAAACCACCTACAATAGCAAAAGGCGCTGTAAAACCTAAATCAGTTAGCCCACCAGGATCCCCTTGATTAAAAGGAGCAACACCGTAATTAACTTCATAGCTAGCACTTGTATTACCATTGGCATCCCAAATAAATTGAATCTCAAAAGCAGACTGAGTTACCGGTGCAAAGTTAGATGGAGACGGGCAAGATTCTGCCGTTGTAAAAGTGATAGGACCTACTGAATTACTAATATCAGTTACTGGAACACATACCGCTCGTACATATATATCATATGTAGTAATACTGTTTAATCCAGTTAAAGTAAATGGATTTGTAGTAGCTGAAGTAATAACTCCACCAGAACCTACAGTATAAGGACTCAAACCGTATTCTATTTCCCATTCTGTTTCAGAACCTCCATTGGTCCAGCTTAAGACTGCTTCATTTGCACTAACGCTTGAAGAAACAAGATTTGTTATTACGGGACAGGTAGGGCATGATGCCACTCCTGTGAAAATATTCATCATGGATGATTGAGCAATAGGAGTTTCATAGACTAAAAGAGCCTCAGAATCGACAAGTCGAAACTGTCCGTCTCCAGGAAGACTGGTAGCACGGTAGTCGACTGCTATGCTTGATCCATTGTTTACCGCTATGGTATAAGTCTCTGTCACTGGCGTATTAGCCGTTGGACTAGGATTTACAATAAGATAAGTTGTGGTGACACCATCAATGGTGACATCAACACCTGTGTTAGCGGTAGCATTTGCTCCACTATCCCAATCGTTACCGAAGAAATCTGTCAACTCTAATTGATAATTACACTGTGCTTGTGCATTAAGGGAGAGAGTTAAACAGATTATCGAAACGAGAAAAACGTAAATTTGTTTCATAATAATTGTTTAAAAAATTGTTTTTAGAAAAGCTTAAATTAGAACTAATCATTCACATCCGAAGAATGAATCTTAATTAATCGTTAACATGCATAAAACCGCGTTAAAAAATAGGATTAAAATTCAAAGTTTGTGTGCTGAAAGAACATTAGTAGCGAGTACTCTTCTTAAAAACAATTAACTTCTTTTTTTGAGTGCCCCTTTTTACTTTTGACTTCCTGACTATTGAATACCTGTAAAGAAATAGAACCCTGAGAATATTGAAATAAGATAGGTTTTATACAAGGGTCTCATTGATAAGTACATAGCTAAATTATCATCTAAAAACCTATACTAGTAACTAATTTTCAGCTGCTGGATCTAGGCTCTTAATTCAGTAAACTTTAGCAAGACGACTTATGATGCACAAACTTCTATTTTGAAGAAAAAAAGAAAAAGAGCACAAAAAAAAGCCTTATCTATAGATAAGGCTTTTAAGAATTTATAAATGTAATGCTACTAAAACTTCTCGATCACTTCTTGACTAACGCCAGTATTGGAGAATCCTCCATCGTGAAATAGGTTTTGCATCGTCACCTTTTTAGTATAATCTGAAAATAAAGTCATGGTATACTCTGCACAATCTTGAGCGGTAGCATTCCCTAATGGACTCATCTTCTCTGCATAACTTAAGAAACCTTCAAATCCCTTAACACCACTTCCTGCAGTTGTAGGAGTTGGTGATTGAGAAATGGTATTTACTCTTACCTTTTTATCTTTCCCGAAGAAATAACCAAAGCTACGAGCAATGGATTCTAGATAGGCTTTGTTATCTGCCATATCGTTGTAGTCTGGAAAAGTACGTTGTGCAGCCATATAGGTCAAAGCCACTATACTACCCCATTCATTCATGGCGTCATTTTTATGAAGCGTTTGCATCACCTTATGAAAAGAGACCGCACTTACATCCCATCCTTTTTCTGTGTATTTATAATTTTGATCCGTATAATGATTTCCTTTACGCACATTGACACTCATCCCTATAGAATGTAAAACAAAATCTAATTTACCACCTAAAATCTCTACTGATTTAGACACTAAATTTTCAAGATCTTCAATACTGGTAGCATCTGCTGGAATAATTTCACTTCCTGTGCTCTTAGCTAGTTCGCTGATTTGCCCCATACGCATAGCCACTGGAGCATTTGTAAGTACAAAAGTCGCTCCTTCTTCATGAGCTAATTGTGCTGTTTTCCAAGCAATAGAATTTTCATCCAACGCGCCAAATATGATTCCGCGTTTTCCTTTTAATAAATTGTAAGCCATAGTTATTGATTAGGTAGCAAATATATAAAACTAATTGAGTAGCGCACGTGCATTTTCTCTCGCAGCGTTGGAAATAGTTCCGCCACTTAACATCTGTGCAATTTCTTCTAAGCGTGCCTCTTTATCCAGACGTTGTATGGTGCTGTAGGTCATATGCTCATCGGTTACTTTTTTTACAATCAAGTGATCCTTACCTGCAGCAGCAATTTGCGGTAAGTGTGTTATCGACATCACCTGCATTTCTTCACTCATTGATTTCATGATCTGGGCCATTTTTGTGGCTATAACACCGCTCACTCCAGTATCAATCTCGTCAAATATAATAGTAGGCAACTTTTTACATCTTGAAAGTATGGACTTGATCGCCAGCATCAATCTAGAAAGCTCCCCGCCAGAAGCTGCTTTATCTAGCGCTAGCAATTGAGACCCTTTATTTGCAG
Source organism: Nonlabens sp. MB-3u-79 (assembly GCF_002831625.1). Taxonomy (NCBI): domain Bacteria; kingdom Pseudomonadati; phylum Bacteroidota; class Flavobacteriia; order Flavobacteriales; family Flavobacteriaceae; genus Nonlabens; species Nonlabens sp. MB-3u-79. Next base: position 3,160,742 of record NZ_CP025116.1, read on the forward strand.
TGAACGTGAACTGGATAAAGTCTACACCTGAATAACTGTAAATACCTTGTGGCAATACTTCTACTAAGAATTGTGCATCTGGCATACCTAGATCATTCACAATGTTTACCACCTCAACTTCAAGAGCTGTTTTGTGTTTTATTTTCAAGCCCGTAAGCTCCTTCCCTATTTGAAGCAACTTATCTTCAGAATCTTGAAGCTGCTTTTCTTGGGTTTTAATCTTCTTTTCCAGACCTAGGGAAACGAAAACCTTGTCGGCCAATTCGTCTCTTAACTGAACTAATGACGCCACATCTTCGACTTGGTGTTTTCTATAAAGATTCTCCAAAAGACTCAATGAAGTATTGATTTGAAGCAAACGCTCCGGATCTGCTTCTACCTTATCTGCTTCATTAGAAGATTCTTGATAGACATCTTCTAACTCTAACAAGACCGAAGACATTCTTTCCTTAAGAGCTGCATAAGTCGTTGAATAAGGGCCTATGCTTTGTAGTTTGTTTTGCAACTGTCTTAGTTGATCTAAGATCCCCAAATCGTCTTCAGAGAGTACTGCATTGAACTCGGTAAGCACTTCAGTGATACTCTCTACATTACTGAGCTGTTCATTTTCTTCTTCTAATGCTTGTTGATCTAATTGATCGAGTCCGGCTTCTTCCAACTCTTCTAGCAAGAAATTATTATAATCCAATTCCTTAGACAATTCGGCTTCCTGACCTTTTAACCTTTTTAGTTCTTTTTGGGAATTTTTAAAAATGACCAACTCGGCTCTATAACTCTGTAATATTTGAGAAGCTGGCTTTGAATCATTCTTAGTGGCCTCAATAATAAAAGCGTTTAAAACATCCGTTTGAAATACATCTTTAGAAAGCTGTAGGGTTTGATGCTGGGAATGAATATCAACAAGGCGCTTGCCTATGGTATTCATTACAGAAAGTGTAACAGGAGTATCATTAATAAATGCCCTGCTTTTTCCAGAAGGCAATATCTCCCTTCTTAAAAAGCTCAGGTCTTCATAATCCAGATCCAGCTCTTCAAACAATTCTTTTAGGCCTAAACTTGAAATTTGAAACTGTGCTTCTACCACACATTTACGAGAGGTGTCTCTAATGGCACTCAAATCTGCTCGATTACCTAAAATTAAACCTAGTGCACCCAATAGGATAGATTTTCCCGCACCCGTTTCTCCTGTGATCATGGTGAGGTCTTTTTGAAGCTCTAATTCTAAAGAATCGATCAACGCAAAATTTTCTATTTGAATATGTTTAAGCAATTTATATACAGTAATTTAAACAGCAAATAAGCTGTCTGATTATAAAGCATAAAACTAGGTAAAAACTAGGTAGTAAAAAAGATACTAAACTTTAATATTACGCCATTTTGAAGACTGGTTAGGAGCTAGTTTTTGCAAGGTTGCTTTTAACTCTCTAATATCAACTGCTGGACCTGAAGAATAAATACTCATAATCTCGTCTGCCTTTGCGTCAAAGAAGGTGCGTTGAAGTAAACTATTCGGTCTGCGGTTGTGCAATTCATTAAACTCTTGTAAGTAGTTCTTTAGAATAATTTTACCAGCTTTGGAATCTTTTGAGAAGGTGTCTAGGCCTTTTAGATGGTAGGAATACATGACTTCTCTATATTCTTTATAAGTGTCGGAAAGCATATCATCATTTAACCTAAATCTAGAAATCAACCCATCGCTTGCCTTCCATCCCTCAGCTCCTAGCGATCCTTGAGCGAGGTTGACGATGGTCTGAGCTTCTTCGTGAAAAGGCTGTCCTCCTCTAAGCTCAAACGTATCAGAGTCGATTCCCAAAACGGTATAGGCATAAAATGAAATGAGAGAAATTAAATTATTTTCAAACCTGTTGGAATTATAGAAAAACGGAGCGTACTCTACATATTCAAAAGCGATGTCATCATCCTTAAAGTTAAAAACAGGTGTCGTATAGGAGGAATTAAAAACAGGTCGAGATGCCGAAATTTGAAAATTCCCTCTGAATCGATCATTATCATAACTGGTCACCACAAAAACTAATGACGCATTGATCTTTTCTTCATCTCTAAATTTTTGATCGGTCCATTTTGTATTGTTCAAAAACTCCTGCATAGAAGTTTCTAACGTTTTAAAAATAGTCTGATCTGGTTGCGCGACATTTTGAGCATTTACCTGGATGGTAAAATTCAACTCTTGCGCATTTGACAGGAACAAAGCAAATAAAGCCAGTAAAAAACTATAAAATCCTTTTGATAATTTCATGTACGATATCTTTTGCCACTTCCGTTTTTGGTTTGGTATCAAATCTGGAAATATTTTTATCTTTATCTATAATAGTAATTTTATTGGTATCCACACCAAAACCGGCACCTTTATCTCGCATAGAGTTCAATACGAGCAAATCGGTTTGTTTGCTTTCCGCTTTCGCGAAAGCGTGCTGCATTTCATTCTCCGTCTCCAACGCAAAACCTACTAAAAAAGGTTTTTTATCCATTGCTCCGACACTCGCAAGAATATCTGGGTTTTTAACCAACTCCATAGATAACGTATCAGACTTCTTTTTTATTTTTTGATCTACAGGATTTAAAGGTCGATAGTCTGCTACCGCAGCGCTAAAAATAGCAATATCTACCTTTTGAACCACTAGGTGAACCTCATCGTACATTTCCTGAGCAGTTTTAATATCTACTCGATGGATCAACGGATGATTGATAATCACAACACTAGGGCCCATAACCAAATGAACTTGCGCACCTTGATTAGCCATTTCTAGGGCAATTGCAGCGCCCATTTTACCGCTACTGTGATTCCCTATAAATCTTACAGGGTCAATAGCCTCATAAGTAGGTCCCGCTGTAATAAGGCATGTCTTACCTCTTAACGGTAACTTACTTGAGATGTTTTTTTCTATAAACTGAATAATTTCTTCCGGCTCTGCCATGCGTCCCTTTCCAGAAAGACCGCTTGCGAGCTCACCATCTCCAGCAGGAATCATGAGATTACCGTAAGAGGTTAATTGATCAAAATTATGTTGCGTAGAAGGATGTTTATACATGTCCAGATCCATAGCTGGGGCATAATAAACAGGACACTTTGCGCTACAATAGGTAGCGAGAAGCAAATTATCTATAGCACCACTAACCATTTTACTCATGGTATTTGCAGTCGCTGGTGCGATAATCATCAAGTCTGCCCAGAGACCTAACTCTACGTGGTTATTCCAAGTATCGTTTTCATCTTCTTCATTTGTAAAATGACTTAAGACAGGGTTTTTAGAAAGAGTAGATAAGGTGAGTGGTGTCACAAAATCCCTTGCTGCAGGAGTCATAATTACCTGAACAGAAGCGCCCGCTTTTACAAGCAGGCGCACTATATAAGTAGACTTATAAGCAGCAATACCGCCAGTGACTCCTAGCAATACCTTTTTACCACTTAATACTGACATCATTTTGTTTGAATTACTCTTCAGTAGCTCCAGTATCTCTAAAGTAGATTTTACCTTGTAACCATTCTTCAATTGCTATTGCAGCTGGTTTAGGCAAACGCTCGTAGTACTTAGAAACTTCGATTTGTTCTTTGTTTTCAAAGATCTCTTCTAGAGAATCATTGTAAGTAGCAAATTCTTCTAGCTTTTCAATAAGCTCTTCCTTAACATCTGTATTGATTTGTTCAGCGCGTTTTGCGATGATAGAAATCGCCTCATACATATTGCCTGTAGGTGCGGTTAAAGCATCGCGGTTATAGGTAATAGTCGTGTTAGGAGCAGTTAGATTTTTAGTATCCATTGTTATTATTTACTTGTATTCTTAGAATTATAATCCTCTATTTTAGCTAGTATAATGTCGGCATCTTCTTTATACTCACTATTAGGATATCGATTTGCAAAGGTATCATAATATTTCTTAGCTTTTGCTAGTCTTTCTGGAACTAACTCAGGAAAACTATTAATACCATATTCATATTGAGATTCCAACAGGTAAAACTGAGCATCATCTTGATAATCGGACCCTGGATGATCTAATATAAAATTCTCAAAAGCACTAATCGCCGAAATATACCCACCTCTAAAGTTACCAAAATGATGGTATTGTTTTGCCGTTTCGTACGCTTTCTTATCTAGTTTATCTCTTAACTCATCTACCAGTGAGTTGGCTTCAGGCAAGTATTCACCTGAAGAATACACGTTGATATATTCTTGCAGTTTTGTTAAAGCAATATTGGTATCCGTTTGATCCTTAGAATATATAGGAGACATTTTATAATGACTTTTTGCAGCCATAAATAAGGCCTGCTCTGCATTAGGATCTTGAGGGTGCGACTGTATAAAACGTTCGTATTGATAAGCGCTATTGATATAACTTTCATCTTCATACAAGGCTTTTGCATATTTAATAGCCATAGGCGCAGCACTATCTGTACCTCTATAAGCAGGGATGATTTGTTCAAAAAGGGCTAAAGATTTACCGAATTTCCCTTTTGCAAAGAGCGTGTCTATCATGGCCACTTTCACTGCGTTATCTTCAGATTTAATGGCTTTTTGATAAGAACCACAACTGGCAAGAGTTATGACGAGAATCAATACAATAACAAGGTTTTTCATAGGTAATTTTAATGGAGTACAAAGGTAACTTTTTCTAGGGAAAAAGAAAGCGAGTTCACACTGCTTAACGCAGGAATACAATTTATCGTTCAAAACCAGTCTCCTAATAATTTATATCTCGCACATATTTGAAAATAAAAGGAATCCATCACTATAGACCTACTTTAACTTTCTATTTCATCTCCTCCTGTACTTTTCAAAATTATGCTGGTCTATTATAAGCACTAATCTTATGCCGTTCTTAATACTCGTATTGCTCTAGAAAAGTCTTTAAACGATTTTGAAGACTATCATCTGCTTTTACCAATGGCAACCTTACTTTATCACTGCATAATTCTAAATGGTTTAACAAGGCCTTTATCCCGGCTGGATTACCTTGCTCAAAGATCATATCTATAACCGATGCCATCTTATAATGTAGCTCATAGGATTCTTCAACGTCACCGTTCAACGCATAACGTATCATATCAGAAAAATCTTGTACCATCGCTTGACCTATAACAGAAATAACCCCGGCGCCACCCGCAAGTGTCATGGCATTTGCAATCATGTCATCTCCAGAGATCACTAGAAAATCTTTAGGTGTGTACTGAATCATTTTCATCGCTTGTACCAGATCTCCAGCAGCTTCTTTAATAGCTACCACATTTTCAAAAGCAGCTAACCTTACTACAGTCTCTACCGACATGTTAGAAGCTGTCCTTCCAGGAACGTTATACAAAATAATAGGCAATGGACTGGCTTCAGAAACAGCTTTAAAATGCTGGTAAATCCCTTCTTGTGTAGGCTTGTTATAAGATGGAGAAACAGATAAAATAGCGACAAAGCCTTTTAAATCTGCTGCTTTTAGCTCATTTACTACAACCGCTGTGTCGTTCCCACCTATTCCTATAACTAATGGAAGACGTCCATCATTCACCTGTTGAATAGTATGGATCACCTCTTTTTTCTCTTGTTTAGAAAGCGTCACACTTTCCCCAGTAGTGCCGAGCACCACTAAATAGTCGACACCATTTTCTACTTGATAATTAACAACACGAGCTAGTGCCTCGTGATCTACCGTTCCTTGAGCGTTGAATGGGGTTACTAAAGCAACACCAGTTCCTATTATTTCTTGCATTTTATGGATTAAGGATTTTTAAATATTTAGCAATTTCGGAGATAAAAAGCTCTTGCTTTGTTAACGGAACGTTAACAGCAAGATCATACGTATTTTCTTTATGAGAGGCATGTCCCACCTTGAAATTTGCGTCCAACCTCCTACTTACATAGGTGGTTATCTGACTTGGCTTCTCGTAATAATTGATTTGCAAGTCGTAGGGAGCCGTTAACAGCTCTGAAAGAGGACCTTCTTTTAAACCACCATACCATTTTACTACACGATTATCAAAAAGCGTTACTCCTTCTAAAGCATTCTTCTTAACATTATCGGTATATCCTAAAAGACTTAAGTTTTTTAATGGAATTTGCAAGGCTGTGCACCATTTTTTAAACAGCTCCACATCAGTACATTTATTTGCATCAAACACAACCACAAGAGATTGAGGCCATTGACGCTGGTGACTTCTGGAAATATTTTCCAGTTTATAAAACTCTTTGCGCAACCATCGCTGCTTTAAAATATCAAAAATCATGTACTTTTACTGCTTATTCTACTTCGCAAAAGTAGCACAATCACACGAGGCTTATGAAAAAATATAGGTTAGAAAATTGGAAGAGGACTTGGAGCTATTCCGCTTTCGCGAAAGCGGCAGTATTAGCCACCATCCTGCTGGTTTCCTGTAACAAAAAAGAATACCAATTAAAAAAAGTAGTCGGAAGTAAAACTGCAATTGATAGCAGCCTAACTAGTGCAAAAGAAATCGAGGATTATATCGCTCCTTTTAAAAAGTCTTTAGATGTACAGATGAATGAGCAGTTGAGTTACAATCCTGTTTCCATGAACAAAAGTGATTACAAGCTCAATACACCTATAGGAAATATGATGGCAGCCATTGTAAAGACACAAGGAGAGCCCGTTTACAAATCTAGAACTGGAAAAACCATAGATATCGTATTGCTTAATAACGGAGGGATCAGAGCGGGTATGCCGGCTGGTCCAGTAACCATGCGTAGCGCTTATGAAATCATGCCTTTTGACAATGAGATCGTTATTGCCCAGCTCACTGGTGACCAGGTCAACGAACTCATTAATTATCTTATCGAACGTAAAAGTGCACACCCTATTGATGGGTTACAAATCTTACTCCATGAAGATGGTACTGCAGCCAGCGTTCTAATTAACAACCAGCCGCTAGACAGGGATAACGTTTATAACGTTGCAACAAATGATTACCTCTATAACGGTGGTGATAACATGAGTTTCTTTAAAGACACACCACTTACTACCATAGAGTATAAAATCAGAAATGCGATGATCGATTACTTTAAAAAGGTGGACACCTTAAAGTTTAAAAGAGACAACAGATTTGACTACGTGAACTAATTAGTTCCCTAAAGCAAGAAAATGGAAAGAAGAAAATTTATACGCAATACCAGTGCAGGAATAGTAGTAGGAACTGCTTTATGGTCTAATTACGCTTTGGCAAACGGGATCTTTACCGCTCCAGAGTTAGCGCCTGGAACTAAGAAAATAACCATTCTCCATACCAATGATACTCATTCTCACATAGAGCCTATTTCTGGCGGTCGTAACCATGGTCGCGGTGGTGTTGCTCGTAGAGCCACATTGATAAATACGGTAAGAGAAGAAAACCCTAACAGCCTTTTATTAGACTGTGGTGATATCTTTCAAGGAACTCCTTATTTCAACTTTTACGGAGGTGAGCTGGAAATAAAGCTGATGAGCATGATGGGCTATGATGCCGCTACCATAGGAAATCACGACTTTGACAACAGTATTGAAGGTTTATATGCGCAACTGCCTCATGCTACTTTTGATTTTGTTATTTCCAACTACGATTTTTCCAATACCATTATGGACGGTCAAATAAAAACTAGAAAAGTCATTGTCAAAGACGGGGTACGTATAGGTTTGTTCGGTTTAGGAATACAGCTGCAAGGATTAGTAGATCCTAAGATGTATAAAGAAACAGTTTATAATGATCCTGTTGAAGTTGCCAAAGACCAAGTGCGTTTATTAAGAGAAGAAGACCACTGTGACATCGTTATTTGCATGTCTCATTTGGGTTATTCTTACCGTAGCGATAAAGTTTCTGATGTATCCCTAGCAGCAGCAACCTCTGGAATTGATTTGATTATAGGTGGTCACACGCACACTTTTCTCGATGCACCAGTCATCGTAAAGAACGCCGCTGGAAAAGAGGTTCTGGTCAACCAAGTAGGTTGTTACGGAATCAACCTAGGCCGTATAGATTTTTACCTCAATGAAGGGAAAGTAGATAAAGGTATGGATGTGGTTTATGAGGTGTAAAATTAAAAAGCTTTTACTTCGTCCTTAATTCAATAAACGTACCTGGACAACAAAAGGATTACTAAAGGCTTTACTAGTTATTTCATTCCCAAGAGCTACCCTTTCACGATGCCCTGCCTTGGATTAGTAATGATGATGCTTTGCGGCGCTGCCCACATCGCCTTTTTAACACCTTTGAAAACGTAAAATGATTGATAGGCATTTTTGCAATTGAAAAGCTGACTTATGTTTTCTATTATGGCTTTTGGTTTGCCGATCACAGCCTTACAGATGTCTACGACAAAGATCTTCTAGCGCGTATATGATACTCTATTTATGGACTGAATTATTTTCTATGTATGACGTTCTTTAGCTATATTTTTATAAAAACAATAAATAAACAACAAGAGACCACCCCTTACCTATTGATTACTTAAGAGATTAAAGTGCCATTTAATTTACGTACACCCTTATTTTTGAAGGGTTATTCATTAAACATGTGTATTAATTTAACCTCATACCCTATATTTGAAAAATCAATCAAATGATTTGAACATGGCAAAAAAGGTCAATTTTATAGTTTTAGCAGTTTTAGTTTTAATTAGCTTACTCTACGGCAGTCCTTATACAGAAAATGGCGACATGAGCGCTATTGATAGTGGCGATACCGCTTGGATGTTAATTGCATCTGCTTTTGTATTGTTAATGACTCCAGGACTGGCTTTTTTCTATGGTGGTATGGTGAATAAAAAATCCATGATATCTACCATGCTGCAAAGCTTTGTAGCTTTAGGTGTGGTTAGTATTCTGTGGGTTTTAGTGGGTTTCTCCCTCGCCTTTGGAGAAAGTTGGCACGGTATCATAGGAAACCCTATGACCTATTTCAATTTTAGAAATGTAGGTCTAGCACCTAATCCAGACTTTGCAGAAACCGTTCCTTTTCTAGTTTTTGCTTTGTTCCAACTCAAATTTGCTATTATCACACCAGCCTTGATTACGGGTAGCTTTGCCGAGCGCGTTCGTTTTAGAAGTTACATTCTTTTCATGGTATTATTCACCTTGTTTATATACACCCCACTAGCGCATATGACCTGGCATCCAGATGGATTGTTACGCAACCTTGGAGTACTGGATTTTGCCGGTGGAACTGTGGTTCATATGAGCGCAGGATTTGCCGCACTTGCTGGAGCTGTTTATTTAGGTAAACGCAAAAAAATAACACACGACCCAGCAAATGTGCCCTATATCATTTTAGGAACTGGTTTACTATGGTTCGGTTGGTTCGGGTTCAATGCCGGTAGTGCACTTGCCGCAAATGCTGATGCTGTTATCGCTTTTGCCAACACTAATATAGCTAGTGCTACCGCTATGATTACTTGGATGTTTTACGAACGTTTCTCTAATCGTAAAATGAGCGCTATAGGTGCTTGTATAGGCGCGATAGTAGGACTGGTTGCTATAACGCCAGCGGCAGGTTTTGTTACTATCTCCCAAAGTATATTTATAGGTTTTACAGCCGCAATAACTAGTAATTTAGCTATTTCTTGGTTCTCTAAAACTGGAATTGACGACACACTAGACGTCTTTCCTAGTCATGGTGTTGGAGGTATTGTAGGAATGATTCTAACCGCTGTATTTGCAAAAGACGTAGGTCTTGTAAATGGAGAAACAGAAACTTTTATGTGGCATATTATTGCATTAGTAGCTGTTGCTATATTCACTTTTGGCGGTAGTTTGATTTTTTATAAGATCGTAGACATATTAATACCCATAAGAGTTACTGCCGATCAGGAAGAACGCGGTTTAGACGCCAGTCAACACGGAGAAGTTGTAGATTAGTCTAACACTACATTCTTTTAAAAGCCATTTCTGTATAAGCGGCGTCCAGCTCTGTTGATGTTTTTTGAAGAATAAGAGGACGCTTTCGCGAAAGCGAAAGCCAACGAATAATTATACCATTAACTATTTGACCCCTCAACCATTTCTAAAAACTCCAACTCACTAAGCATATTTATCCCTAGTTTCTCCGCTTTTTCTAATTTAGACGGCCCCATATTTTCACCGCGAACTAAGTAATCTGTCTTACTGGAAAGCGAACTACTTACTTTTCCACCGTTGTCCTCAATAAGCTTTTTCAAAGCGTTTCTAGACATTTCAAAAACGCCTGAAATCACAAAACTCTTCCCCACTAACTTATCTGTCTGACCTTCTAGTTGTTCTTCAGAAAGTGCCAATTGCAATCCTGATGCTTGAAGTCTTTCTACAATATCTAGTTGGTATGGATCAGTAATAAAGGCCACCACAGACTGAGCAATACGCTCCCCTATCTCTGGCACAGCGGTAAGTTCTTCTGTTTTTTTATCAGCTGCGCTGGTAATATCTGCAAAAAGATCTAAGTTGTCCTTCTCCGGCTCTGCAGGTATTTTAAGCAGTGCCTCTATATTTTTATAATGTTTGGCAAGTTTTTTAGCTACCGTTTCTCCTACATATCTAATTCCAAGACCAAATAACACCCGCTCAAAAGGAACTTGTTTACTAGCTTCAATTCCTTGGACCATATTTTCGGCACTTTTTTGCGCCATACGCTCCAATGGCAATACTTGTTCTACAGTTAAATCGTATAAATCGGCATAATTGTGAATCAATCCAGCTTCTACTAACTGGTCTACCGTTTCAGAACCGATGCCGTCTATATCCATAGCTTTACGAGATATAAAATGCTGTATGCGACCTTTTACTTGTGGCGGACATGCCATTTCGTTCGGACAGTAATGTTTTGCATCACCTTCATTGCGCACTAATGCTGTATGACATTCTGGACAATGTGTGGCGTAAATGGTAGGAACCGAGTTTTCTGGTCGTTTTGATAAATCCACCGCTACGATTTTAGGAATGATCTCACCGCCTTTTTCTACATATACCTCATCGCCTACTCTGATATCCAACCTTTCAATTTGGTCAGCATTATGCAAACTTGCTCGCCTTACGGTTGTTCCAGAGATTTCCACCGCTTCTAAATTTGCTACCGGTGTTATAGAACCGGTGCGACCTACTTGATAGGTAATTTCTTCTAGCCGTGTAGAAACTTGCTCTGCAGCAAACTTGTATGCCATCGCCCACTTGGGCGATTTAGCCGTAAAACCCAACTCTTCTTGCTGACGCAACGAATTCACTTTTACAACAACCCCATCCGTTTCATAAGGCAACTCCCTTCTTGCCACATCCCAGTGATTGATAAACTCAAAAACCTCTTCAATAGAGCTCACTAACTTGGATTCCTTGGGTGCTTTAAAACCCCATTTTCTAGCATATTCTAAAGAGTCTGACTGTGTTGTTGCAGGTAAATCATCTCCAGCAAGCGAGTACAAAAGACAGTCTAAAGGTCGTTTGGCCACTTCAGCACTGTCCTGTAATTTCAAACTACCACTAGCCGTATTACGCGGGTTGCGATATAAATCCAGTCCTTGAGCCTCCCGTTCTTCATTCATTTTATGAAAACCTTCCCAAGGCAACACAATCTCACCACGTATTTCAAATTTGGCCGGTACATCATCTCCTTTTAATTGCAATGGAACCGACTTGATCGTACGCACATTAGCCGTTACCTCATCACCTTGATTTCCATCGCCACGGGTAACCGCTTGTACAAATTTTCCGTTTTCATAATGTAAGGAAATACTCGCGCCGTCGTATTTCAACTCACAAGTGAACTGAATATCGCCATCAACTATTTTTTTGATGCGGGTTTCCCAATCTTTTAAATCCTCTATAGAATAAGAATTATCCAGGGAGTACATGCGATTGATATGCTTTACCGTATGGAAGTTTTTGGTCACTTCACCACCTACTCGTACCGATGGACTAGTCGCGTCATAAAACTCAGGATGAGTGGCTTCCAGCGTTTTTAATTGCTCCAGTTTCTTATCAAACTCAAAGTCTGATATGGTAGGATTATCATTAACGTAGTAGTTATAATTGTGCTCACGCAATTCGATACGTAAGGATTGTATTTGTTCTTTTGGACTCATAGAAAATGTGCTATCTTCTGCTCAAATTTTAAAATTCTAAAATACAATAATGAGCGCTAGATTTTTAATTCTTTGCAGTTTGATATTAACACTGTTGTCATGCAGGGAGCCAGACATAAAACTGTCGAGTCCCTCCATTATTCCAGCCCCACAATCGCTGCTGGTTAAACCCGGGTATTTTACTATGGACCCGTCGACCGTCATTAGCAACGCAGATGACTTTACGCATTCGGTGGATTTTTTAAAAAGCTTTTTAGAAGTTAAGACCAACCGCAGTTGGGAAACAAAATACGCCACAGAAAACGTCATCCTATTTGAATACGATGCCTCCATAACAGCTGCCGAAGCTTACACCCTAGAAAGTAATGCCCAGCAAATTCTAATTAAAGCAAGTACCGACGCTGGAGCTTTTTATGCGGTGCAAACATTGATCCAGCTCCTGCCTTTTGAATTGGAAAAACCAGTCCCTACTCACCCAATTCACCTGCCAGCCGTCAGCATAAAAGATCAACCTCGTTTCTCTTATCGAGGCATGCACCTAGATGTTTCCCGACACTTATTTGATGTGGAGTTCATTAAAAAATACATAGATGCAATGGCCATGCTCAAGATGAATTCCTTTCACTGGCACCTTACAGACGATCAAGGCTGGCGCATTGAAATTAAAAAATACCCCAAACTTCAAGAAATTGCAGCCTATCGTGACAGTACTTTGATCGGACATTATAACGACTCCCCAAGATTATATGCTGATAAAAAGTACGGTGGTTTTTATACGCAGGAAGATGTTCGTGAGGTGATCGCTTTCGCGAAAGCGAGACACATCAACATCATCCCAGAAATAGAAATGCCTGGTCACGCGCAAGCCGCTATAGCTGCTTATCCAGAATTGGGCTGTACCGGAAAAGAAATAGGCGTAGCAACAGAATGGGGTGTTTTTGAAGATATTTATTGTCCGAGTGAAGCAACCTTTATATTCCTTGAAAACGTTCTGGACGAAGTCATGGAGTTATTCCCATCGTCCTACATTCACATAGGTGGTGATGAGGCGCCTAAAACACAATGGAAAACAAGTGCTATCGCACAACAAGTAATTCAAGAAAACGGCTTAAAAGACGAAGCCGAACTCCAATCCTATTTTATACAGCGCATGGAAAAGTATGTCAATTCCAAAGGCCGCAATATCATAGGTTGGGACGAGATTCTAGAAGGTGGTCTGGCGCCCAACGCAACGGTGATGAGCTGGCGGGGGACCACAGGCGCTGTGGAAGCAGCAAAGGCGGGTCACGACGTCATCATGACGCCTACTTCTCATTCCTATTTTGATTATTATCAAAGTGAAAGCGATGACGAACCTACCGCAATAGGCGGATTCTTACCCCTAGAAAAAGTGTATCATTTCCAACCCATTCCAAAAGAACTCACTGCCGAAGAAGCAAAACACATTCTAGGCCCACAAGGAAACATCTGGACAGAATACATAACTACGGGCGACCAAGTAGAATACATGGCTTTTCCACGTATGCTGGCTATGAGCGAGGTGGCATGGACCGCAGCCGAAAATAAAGACTATGCTAGTTTTATAAATCGAGTGGAATATTTCCATAAAAAAATGGATGCGCTGGATATCAATTATGCCAACCATTTATATGAAGTCAGCGGATTTCTAAATGACCAACAACAATATGAGTTGAGCACCACAACCTTAGGGAAAGAAATTCGTTACACCACAGATGGTACCCAGCCTACAGCCTCTTCTAAACTGTATCAACAAGCTCTTCCTTTTACAGAAAACCTATACCTAAATGCAGCTGTTTTTAAAGACGGGGAATTATTAGGTAAGGTATTTACTCAAGAAATGCTTTTCCATAAAGGAATAGGCGCCATCATTACTGTTGATAAAGAGCCTCATAAATCCTATCCAGGCAGCGGTGCAGCAGGATTGATCAATGGAATTAAAGGAAGTGACTCGCGTTATGGCGATAGCGAATGGCTGGGGTTTTGGGGCGATGATATAGAGATTAAAATTACTTTTAAAGAACCTATTGAAATAAATGAAATCGAGTTGAGATTTTATAATGCACCTGGGCAATGGATTTATGCGCCGAAAGAATTTGAGCTATTCTTCACTCTTGAATTGGGTGACACTGTTTATGACCGAAGAGAAATTAAGGAAAGTGAGAACAACATCATCGAAATCAATTATAAATTATACAAGCCTAAAAGCATTACTCCTAAATACACCAAATTAAAAATTAAAATCCCCAACTACGGCATTATTCCAGACGGCAAACAAGGCGCTGGAAATAAAGCTTGGACATTCATAGACGAAATAATCATTAACTAATATGCTACTAGAAATTTGCGCCTCCAATTATCAAAGCGCCCTTAACGCTCAAAATGCTGGAGCGCAACGCATAGAATTGTGTAGCGAGCTTGCCGTAGGTGGCATCACACCTAGTTATGGATTGCTCAAAAAAGTAATGGAAGAACTCACTATCCCAGTAATGGTATTGATACGTCCACGTTCTGGTAATTTTGTTTATACTGATGATGAATTTGACATCATGAAACGTGACATCCAACTTTGCAAAGAGCTGGGCTGTGCTGGAATTGTTTCTGGCGTTTTAAATGAAGATTTTTCGGTAGATCTAGAATCAACCAAGGTGCTGATTGAACTCGCAAAACCTATGAGCTTTACGTTCCACAGAGCTTTTGACCATGTAAAAAATCCTGAAGAGGCTCTTAAAGAGTTGGCTGCAATAGGAGTTTCCAGAATCCTAACTTCTGGCCAACATTCTAGAGCTGTGGACGGTATAGCAAATTTGAAAGCTTATCAACGTATCGCGGGTGAGTCTTTAATCATCTTACCTGCTGGTGGTATTAATAGGGAGAACTGTTCCGCTTTCGCGAAAGCAAATTTTAAAGAAATTCATGCCAGCGCTACAGAGATTATAGAACAAACTACGCGTACTTTAGTACCTATGAATTCGCTTAAATTTATTCAAGAAAACATAGAAGTAATTTCTGATACCAACCAAATAAAAGCCATTCTTAAAAATAGTCATCATGAGGTATAGTGTGCTTTTACTTTTGCTGGTCTTCTGCTATTCCTGTCAAGTAGAAAAACCTAATTTACAAAGACAATACATAGATGCTCCTTGGGAGTTGTATCTAGAGCAATTCACCAATCCTATTGCCGACTCTATTACTATTCCTTCTACTGTTCATAGCGCTATCATAGCTAAGACCAGACATCCTTTTATAGGTAATAATGAAAATCGCATGCAATGGATTACCGAGACGGACTGGACCTACAAAACGCAATTTAAAGTAGATCGCAACACTCTAAAAAAAGAATATATAAATCTCAATTTTGAAGGAATAGACACCTATGCTTCTATTTCACTCAACGGTGTCACTATTCTAGAAACTGACAATGCTTTTTTACACTGGAAAACAGACGTAAAACCATACTTAAAAGAAGAAAACGAGCTGCTTATCGCCATCAAATCTCCGCTTCCAATCGAAGAAGAAAAAGCTGCGGCAAATCCGTATACCTTACCTGTTGGAAATCGAGTGTATACCCGCAAAGCTCAATTTCAATACGGTTGGGACTGGGGACCTAAGCTCAACACCATGGGGATTATCAAACCGGTGTATCTCGAAGCTTATGATCATTTTAAAATTGAAGATGTATACATCAAGCAAAACTATATACAAGATTCTATAGCCAATCTCACAGCTCAAATCAAACTTTCCAGACCTATAACAGAGCAACTCACTTACCAAATCAAGGTGAATGATAGCCTCTACCCTATTAAAATCACAGACTCCTTATTGGCATCTGATGTTCATGCAACTCAAGAAGTTCATTTTGAAATCAGTAATCCACAACTTTGGTGGCCGCATAATATAGGCGAGCCTTACTTGTATGAGATGGAAGTTTTGGTTTTAAAAGACGGAAAATTAATCGACTCCAAAAAGCTCCAAAGAGGAATACGCACCATAGAGTTAGTTAATGAGCCCGATGATTTAGGAACTTCCTTTTATTTTAAGGTAAATGGTGTTCCTGTTTATATGAAAGGTGCTAATTACATACCGCAAAACTCCATGCAAGATCTCGTCACCGATCAGCATTATGAAGAATTACTGAGCGATGCAGTAGACGCTAATATGAACATGCTTAGAGTTTGGGGCGGTGGCAGTTATGAGAACGATGTGTTTTATGAAAAATGCGATAAGAAAGGAATTCTAGTATGGCAAGACTTTATGTTTGCATGTGCGATGTACCCTGGAGATGATCGCTTTCGCGAAAGCGTAACTCAAGAAATAACCCAACAAATCACCAGGTTGAGAAATCACAGCAGCATTGCCTTATGGTGTGGTAATAACGAGACCAGTGAAGCTTGGAAACACTGGGGCTGGCAAAATGGAAGACCGCAAACAGAACGGGATAGTATTTGGGAAGACTACCGTGCTGTTTTTCAAATCGCCATGCCTAAATATGTAAGCGAACTCACCAAGGAACCTTATTGGGAGAGTACTCCAAAATTAGGTCGTGGGAATCCGCGTTATGAATTTGAAGGTGATGCGCACGACTGGCGTGTGTGGCACGACGCTTATCCGTTTGAACATTTTGAAGATCATGTTCCTCGTTTTATGAGCGAATTTGGTTTCCAATCGCATCCCTCTTATGAAACGATACAATACATTAATAAAGATGGAAGCCTCAACATTCATTCGGTAGATTATGCCTCGCATCAAAAACACGAGCGCGGTAATGAACTCATACAAGAGTATATGGCACGAGACTTCCCTGTTCCTACTAACGATGAAGATTATGTATATGTGAGCCAATTATTGCAAGCTTACGGAATGTCCAAAGGATTCCAAGCGCACCGACGCGCCAGACCTTATAATATGGGAACTTTATTCTGGCAACTCAATGATTGCTGGCCTGCAGTGAGCTGGTCCAGTATTGATTATTTTGGGAATTGGAAAGCCTTGCATTATCAGGCAAAACGCGATTTTGAAAATTTATTGATCAGCAATTATGTAAAAGACGGTGTTTTACACAGCTATGTGGTTAACGACGATCTCAATGATCTTACTAGTGGTTACAGCATAAAGATCATGGATTTTTACGGTAAAGAACTTTACCAAGAATCTTTTGTAGGTACCGCAGGAATGAATTCTAGTACTAAATTTCACCACATCGATTTAAGTAGTTTAGATATTGACCTATCGTCCGTTTATGTGTATACTGAGTTTGGGTCTAGAAGAGCCATCGATGTGCTGGTCCGTCCGAAAGATTTGAAATTACCAAAGGAAGAACTATCTCTAAAAAGTATTAAAACCTCAGTTGGGTATCAGATTACTTTAAAGTCTGCTGTTTTTGTAAAAGATGCTTTTTTATACAGTCCTGTAAAAGGACATTTTTCAGACAACTTTTTTGACCTGGAACCTGATGTAGAAAAAACACTTTTCTTTGAGACAGATAGTGATGTAGCGCCTTTGTTTAAATATAAAACCTTGAATGGGTTGATGGATCACTAGATGTCAGTTCGAGTGAAGTCGAGAACAGTTTAACAAGTATTGAGATTAAACTAGCAGATTCCGCATCGAGTTTCCGTTCCCCAACCCTAAAGGGTGCGGAAACAAACAGAATTCTTTTTCAAATTCAAATTTCACTTGTTATTCTGAAATCGTTTCAGGATCTGCTTTTGATGAAAACTGAGGATTGTGCTAACTATTAACCTACGTCTTCGTAATGTAGAGACGCTGAAATAAATTCAGCGTGTAAGGCTTTGAAGTTCAAATTCAAGTTCGAGTTCGAGTTCAAGTTCAAATCCTCACACATTTCATCATCCTATAATTGCCGTTCAAGTCTTTAAAAACTTCAGAATCAAAACCCAGTTCTTTGGCTAGAGTTTTCATCTCTTCAGGTAAGTATTGATTGATTTCAAAATATAAAGTGCCATCAGGTTTTAAGGCTTTTTGAGCCAATTCTAGAATCTTGCGATAAAAAATTAAGGCATTAGTGTCGTCCACAAACAAAGCTAAATAAGGCTCGTGTTCCAGTACATTTCTGTGAATTTCTTTTTTCTCTAAATTTCGTACATATGGCGGGTTGCTTACGATCACGTCATAGGTCTCTGGCAATTTATCTAAAACCAAAACATCTTCCAATAGGGTTGTTACCGGAGTTTTTAAATGGATGGCATTTGATTGTGCGAGTTCTAAAGCTTCTGGAGAAATATCGAGCAATGTCATGCTGCAACTAGGCAAGGCTTCTTTAATAGATAAGCCTATACAACCCGTTCCAGTTCCTATATCAATCATACGGAGATAGGTTTCCTTTTTATGGTTCTCAATAATCATATGAACCAGTTCTTCCGTCTCCTGACGCGGTATCAATGTATGCTCATTTACAGCAAACTCATGTCCATAGAAATGTGCTGTTCTGGTGACGTATTGCACCGGTTTTGACGTGCACAATTCTCTTAATGATTTATGGAGTATCCCTTCTTGAAGATGATTCAATTCTTCTCTATTATTCATTAAAAAATCAGCACGAGTCCAGTTCAACAAATCTTCACACACAATTTGTAAAATGCTGTGGATCTCATTTTCTGGATAAAGCGATGAAAGTTGATCTTGATAAAGAAGCTTGAATTGGTTTAAAGTCATTTTATGAAATTGAATTTGAAATTGAAATTGAACTCGAAATCAATATGTAAAGATAAGAATGAAGAGTATAAAAACTGTTCTCGACCTGCCTTTGCCGGCAGGCAGGCTGCGCTCGATCAGACAATAAGCTTGACATGAGCTTTGTAGTTAAATTTCAAGCTGTCCGTCTTTCCCGTGCGGGGCATTATTTTTATCTATCCCTTCTTTAGTTGACAAACCGATATCTAGTAGACTCCAAAGAAAAGAGAAGATTTTAATTAAAGGCCAAAACAAAATTCTTAATATAATTTCTGTCATGTCAGAATTTTAAAAGCATCTGTACCGGACAGGAGAAATGACCTGTATCGCCTAAGGGACCTTGGAGCAATTCAAAACCTACGTTTTTATACAATCCTTGTGCGTCGTACATATTATCCATAGTTTCTAGATAGATGCTGTCAAATCTCAGTTGAGCAGCTCGTTCTAAACAAACCGACATCATTTTCTTTCCGTATCCTTTTCCTCTAACTTCTGGTTTAAAGTACATCTTTTGGAGTTCGCTCACATTTCCGTTGTAATTATCAAGTGGTGCAACGCCAGCACCGCCTACCACTTCCCCATCCACTTCGAGAACATAATAATCTCTACGGGGTTTTTGGTAGTGCTGGTACATAGCTTGTGTGGCAGCATCGCTATAAGCCGTTCCTATTTTAGGAGCACCGTGCTCTAAGATGGATTGCTGTATGATATTTTTGATCGCCTCATTATCTTGAGGCAGTATTTTACGTATGTTCATAGTGCAAATTTAGAATTAAGAGCTTAAAAAAATGAATTGCTCATCACAAATTATAAAGACTCCTAAAACATTCTTTACAGCCCTTTAGTTCGTCATTGTTTATTGTTTTTACTTTTAATTCCTCCTTACCTTTGTTGCTCATGACTGCGCACGAGAAATACATGCAACGCTGTTTGCAACTGGCACAAAACGGCTTGGGCACTACTTATCCTAATCCGCTGGTGGGAAGTGTGATAGTGTCTGATACTGATGAGATTCTTGGAGAAGGATGGCATAAAAAATCTGGAGAACCTCATGCAGAAGTAAACGCAGTGTTGGATGCAGAGCAAAAGGGCTGTAATGAGTCCGCTTTCGCGAAAGCGGTACTATACGTCAACCTAGAACCCTGTTCCCACACTGGAAAAACACCAGCATGCGCCACGATGATCATCAAAAAAGGCTTTAAAAAAGTGGTGATCGGCACACTGGACCCGCATGATAAAGTAGCGGGAAAAGGTATTGCCATGCTAGAAGCAGCAGGAATAGAAGTTAGTGCAGGTGTTTTAGAGCAGGAATGCAACGAGCTCAACAGGAGGTTTTTTACGTTCCACAAAAAGCAACGTCCGTATATCATTTTAAAATGGGCCGAAACCAGCGATGGCTTTATCGCGCCAACCCAAAAAGACGAGCAAAAGCCGATCTGGATCACCAACAAGCACTCCAGACAACTTGCACACCGGTTAAGAGCAGAAGAAAACGCCATTTTAGTAGGTGCCAAAACCGTTCTACACGACAACCCATCGCTCACTTGTCGCGATTGGAAAGGAATTCACCCAACACGTGTTGTACTGGATTCTAGAAATAGCATCTCAGCAGATTTTAAAGTTATGGACAGCGCTGCTCCTACTTTAAAACTAGACCATTCTTCTACTGATGTGGATGAGATACTTCACGAGCTTTATAAAAACGGTCTTCAATCGGTTATTATTGAAGGGGGTACGGCTACGATTCAGGCGTTTATAGATGCCCAACTATGGGATGAAGCCTATCAATTTATGGGAACTGAAGTCTTGTTTTATCAAGGTTTAAAAGCACCTGTTTTAAAAGGAAATTACCACATCAAAGAACGCAAGACCATAAAAAAGGATGTGTTGAAAATATACAGAAACGCATGATTTGGTTAGTTCTAAGTATAGCGACGTCCAGCTTTCTATATGTAATTTTCAAGTATTTTGAAGTATTTAAAGTACACACACTTCACGCCATTATAGTGAATTATATCGTGGCTTGCACCACAGGCTTTCTAGCTTACGGAAGTGTACCAGATGTAGAGGAAATCATTCATGCAGACTGGCTGTTTTACGCTTTATTTTTAGGAGCTTTATTCATCACCATTTTTAATGTCATGGCATTAACCAGTCAGAGAAACGGCTTGTCAGTCGCTGCTGTATCTGGTAAAATGTCGCTAGTTATTCCTGTAATAGCAGGGATATGGCTGTATGAAGAATCCATAGGATGGATGAAGGTAGTAGGGATTCTTCTCGCTTTGGCATCGGTTTATCTTACATCTGTAAAGTCCAAAGAGGGGTTGACATTCAACAAGAGCTTGTTGCTGCTTCCTTTTGTTTTGTTCTTAGGAAGTGGGGTGATAGACACCACCATCAAATATGCAGAGATCACTCATGTTCCTAGCGGTGACGAATCTTTATTTAGCGCAATTTGCTTTGCGATGGCTTTTGTCATTGGAGTTCTAGTCCTGATCTATGAGGCGACTCAAAAGCGCTTTTTAACTTTAAGATCTATAGTTGCAGGTGTTATTTTAGGAGTGCCTAATTATTACTCCATTTATTTTCTGATCAAAACCCTTAAAAACGGAATGGAAAGTAGTGTGGTGTATCCTATCAACCATGTGGGAACGGTACTTTTCACTTCTGTATTAGGCGTATTGCTTTTTAAAGAAAAGCTGATTCCTAAAAACTATATAGGGATTGTGGTGGCTATAGCAGCTATTCTTATGATCGCTTTCGCGAAAGCATGACACAAAAAAAAGCCCCTCAGTACGAGAAGCTTTTATAAAAAAATAGTTTTTACTGTCTCGTAAAGTCTCCAAAACCATCTACCTCAATTCTTTGAGTGGCACCATTAACGTTTTGAGTAGTGTCAGAGTTAATTAGGATAACGAGATCTGTAGCAGTTAGTATATCAATAGTAAAATCTGCATCCTGGCCAAATTGAGGGAGTCCAGAACTGCTTTGACTGGAGGAAGGAACCAGATCCAAATCGGATCCATTTACAACATAAGTCCCAGAATCATTAATACTTATTGTTTGGTTACCTTGTGATATTCCTTGTGAAAATATTTCAAAAGTTTGATCACCTACAACGGTATACGTACCATCGCTATTGAATGAGAGAACTGAAGTTGCACTTACCAACTCATTAGAACTGGTAGAAGCAACTGTATTACCCATAACAGTTGCAGTAAGAGTCGTGTTTGTGACATAGTCATCATAATCCCAATCTCCTACTATAGAAGCTGTTACAGTTCCTCCACCAGAACCGGAGCCACCTCCAGGAGTTCCTCCATTAAGACTTGGGTCTAAAGGTTCTGTTTCACAAGCAATTAAGGCGGTTGCTAAAAATAATAAGCCGAGGATCTTTTTCATGGTAAGGTTTAATGATTATTTTGCAAAAATAATCCAAGCTTTCCATTATACAAAGTATTGAGATGGCATAAAAAAATTACCATTGACTGATTCTTATAAAACCATCATCAAAGCCTCTGAGGAGATTCTTTATAAAGACAGAGGTAGTAAGTTCTATGGCAACGCATTTCCATTAACGGACTCTGAAGAGGTCACTGATCTCATCGCAGTCTTGCGCAATAAGCACCCAAAAGCCGGACACCACTGTTATGCCTGGAAACTAGGTCCTAGCGATGATAATTACAGAGCAAATGATGATGGAGAACCTAGTCACAGTGCAGGAGACCCTATATTAGGACAATTAATTGCTCATGAACTAAGTGATGTTCTTGTAGTTGTTTCTAGAATCTTCGGTGGAACAAAATTAGGAGTAGGAGGTTTGATAAGCGCATACCGGGAGACGGCAAAACTAGCCCTATCCAATGCAAAAATAGTAACACGAACCATTACCGCCGATGTAGAGATTTATTTTGAATACCCGCAAATAAGCCAAGTCATGCGCTATATAGAGGAAGAGCATTTTAAGATAAAAAAACAAGAAATGACAACTTCCTGCTCCATCACCATTGCCGTGCCTAAATCTAGGCAACAAGAAGTGGCTGATGTTCTTAACACCATGTACCCGATTACATCAAAACCTGCAAACTAAGGAACCAACCACTGCCCTTTCCAATCGTCTTCAGTTTTAAAAACCGCTCGTAAGTGATTGGGTCTTTTCAATCTTAAATATTCTATGGTATGTGGAACAAACTTTAAGGCTACAAAGTTACTTTCTGATCTAGGAACATAATCAACCTGATCAGGCTGATCAATTGCGCTCCCCGGAGGGACGGATGTCGTATAATCCTTTATAGACTTTTCAGAAACTTTTTGAAACAACCTTTTGATCTCTTTTTCATCTTGCACCACTTTCAATTTGCCGTCTAATCTTATTTGCAATAACTTTTTAGGATGATAAGCCAGTATACAAGCATTATCATTAGTCGTTACATAAGACATCTTCTGTGATCTTGCGTCAGTAAAAATGATACATTCTAAAGATTCGGACACTTCTCTTAACACTACCGTGCGAGATCTTGGTGAATTTTGTTCATCAACGGTTGATAAGGTGACATATTTGAAGGGATGTCTTCTCATAGTCATAGCCCCTCTGAGCTCGTGTGTTAAGTCAGAAAATAACTCTTGCAACATTTATCTAGCTGTTTTTTGTTTAAAATTGCGCTTTCGCGAAAGCGAAACTTATAATTATCATTTGTTAAAAAAGCTTCTTACAAGCTTCTAAAAATTCTGGGATAGGCTTTCTGGGCCTAAAAGTTTGTGCATCAGTAAACACCAAGGTGAGCTGACAAACGGCACAAATTTGATTATTTTGATTAACTATTTCATAATCAAAAACTACTCTAGTAGTAGGCATGGATTGAAGGAAAACTCTGACATAAATTTCATCTCCAAATTTTATCGGATTTTTATACTTTATATCGATATTATACACCGGTAGAAGCACGCCGGCCTCTTCCATTTTAACATAAGAGAATCCTAACTGGTTCAACCATTCCAGCCTTGCTTCTTCTAAGTATATCAAATAGTTAGCATGATGAATGATCCCCATCTGATCTGTTTCTGAATATCTAGGGATGATGTTAATTGTAACTGGAGTCATAAAATTTATGATGATTATTAGTTTTATAAGAATTCAAAATCCCTGCGACTTTTTTTTAAGAAATCAAACCTTAAATAAATTTTTTTTAAGGTTTTTTATACACATATTTGTCATCGATTGTAACAACAGTATTTCCTTGTGATTTGTAGTTCTTAATCGACCCAACACTAACTAAAAAAAAGTAACTT